>CAYVPZ010000443.1:0-4727 GCA_964453955.1 uncultured Solibacteraceae bacterium
GAAGTGGGCGACCAAATTGTTGCACGAATAAGCCAGGGCCGTCTCGGCGGTGACGGGGCTGTCGAGCGCCGGGTGCATGCAGGCGAAGTCGCGGCCGGCGATGACCAGCGCGTGTGGGCACAGCAGCGTTTCGGCGGGGCCCAGGCGATGGAGGTCCAGCAGAGCCCACACCGCGAAGGGCTTCAGCGTGGAACCCGGCAGCGCGGCCATGCGTTCGGCAAGGGCCGGGTTGTGGCTGGCCAGAATGCGCCCGCTGGCCCGCTCCACCACCACGGCCACACCGGAGCTGGTGGCCATGGCCGCGGACACGCTCTGGTTCCAGTCGGCAACGGGGGGAGCTTCGTCGCTGGCGCTCTGAACGGCTTGCTCGGGATGGTGCGCTACGGGCGCGGGTGCGGCAGGCCGGCTGCGCGCCATCCACCACGCGCCGAGCAGCACCGTCGCGAGGGCCAGCACGGCCGCTACAATATATGTTCGGAAGCGCCCCACGGCGGTTCATTCTATCAACCATGCCCTCCGCTGCCCGGTTCACGCGCAGAGCGCTGCTGTCCGCCACCGGCGCCATCGTGACCGCGCGGGCGCAAATCGGCTCAGTGATCGCCTCGGAATCCAGGCGCTTTGCGGACGCGGCCACCGAGAACCCGGTGACGCGCCTCACCGATCCGGCGCACATCAGCATGCTGCCGGCGTGGCATCTGAACGCGGCCACGCGCCGCGGCCACTCCCTGCTGTATTCGAACGATCGAACCGGGCGGATGCAGGTGTACCGCATGGACCTGAAGTCCGGCGAATCGCACCAGTTGACCGGCGCCGACGCGGTGCGCCCGGCCGCGCTGACGCTGCTCCCCGACGAACGCTTCTTCGCTTGTCTGGCCGGGCGCTCGCTTACGGTTCAACAGTTGAAGCCGGCCCGGCTGCGGGTAGTCTACAGCACGCCCGACGGGTTCGAACCCACCGATGGCTTCTCCGTCTCCCGCGATGGCGCGTTCGCGGTTGTGGTGGAGAAGAACGCCACCACGTGGCGCCTTCGCCAGGTTCCGCTGGCGCGCGCGGAGGCCGTCGCCACCATCGCGGAATCGCCGGTGGAACTTCACCATCCGATGGCGCGTCCGGGCACCGGCGAGGTGCTCTATCGCCAGGGCGCGAACGAGATCCGCCTTGCGCCTGGCGGGCGTTTGCTCACAACGGCCGCGGCCGGGCAGGCCATCTGGTCGCCCGACGGCGCCGCCGTTCTCTACCTGAGCATTCCGCCCGATCCGGCGCAGCCCAATACCATTCGCACGTTCGACGTCGCCAGCGGCCGCGACACCCTCGTCTGGAAGACCAGCCGCTTTGTCAGCTTTGGAAGGAACGCGGATGCCAGCGTGTTTGTGGGCGCCAGCGCCAGCAAGGCATCGCCCGGCGTGCTGCTGCTGTTGCGCTCGGTGGGGCGCGAGCTGACTTTGTGCGAGCACCGCGCAAGCGACCCCGCGCTGGTCATGCCCCGCTTCACGCCGGACAGCCAGCACATCCTGTTTCAAAGCGACAAGAGCGGCCGGATGGCCATTTATGAGGTCAACGTGGAGCGCTTTGTCGAAGAGACCGACGCCTGACGGCAGCCCGATTGCACATCCGCTCCTATGCTGCGCCGAACCTTTCTCGCCTCTCTCAGCGCCCCGCTGGTGGCCGCGTACGCGCAGCAGGTGATTCGCTCCGAATCGCGTCTGGTGATGGTTCCCGTGGTGGTGCTCGACGCCAACGGCGGGTACGTCGCCGGCCTCGGCGCGGAGGATTTCGAGCTCCTCGACGATGGCGCGCCGCGCACGGTGCGGGTGGACACCCCGGACACGGGTGTCGCGCCCATTTCACTCATCGTGGCGGTGCAGCAGGCGGCGCTTTCGGCGGCGGTTCTGGCCAAGCTCCGCAAAGTGGGCTCGATGATTCAGCCGCTGATTATCGGGGACCGCGGCGAGGCCGCCCTGATCGCCTTCGACGACGAATTGCACACGGTTCAGGATTTCACCTCCGACCCGGCCGTCATCTCGGACGCGTTCACCGGGCTGACCACCGGTTCACAGGCGCTGACCGCGCGCATGCTGGACGCCGTGGAGCTGGCCGCCAAAATGTTCGCCGGGCGCAAGGCGGATTCGCGGCGCGTGCTGCTGATTGTCTCCGAGAGCCGCGACCGCGGCAGCAAGCTGAAGCTCGACCGCGCCGTGCAACTGGTGGAGCAGGAGGGGATCGTGGTCTATGTGGCCACCTACTCCGCCTACGCGACGCCCTTCACGGCGAAGGCCGCCGACGCGCCGCCGCTCGATTCCGACTTCAACATCATCGGCGTCTTCAGCGAGCTGGGCCGCAACGCGAAAAAGCTGGCCGCGCGCCACCTTGCGGCCGCCACCGGCGGCGCTCAGTTCTCTTTTCTGAAGCAGAGCGGACTGGAGCGCATCATCACCGAAACCGGCGCCGATCTGCACACCCAGTACGTCCTGAGCTTCACGCCGCCGAACGACGCCGCCCCCGGCCTGCACGGCATCGAGGTACGCGTGAAAGGCGGCGAGAAATACCACGTGCGCGCGCGCCGCGCCTATTGGGTGACGGAATGAGCGACGCGCAGCACATCCTTGTGTATGCGGACTCGCTGACGTGGGGCATCATTCCCAACACGCGCGAGAGATTGCCTTTCGACGAGCGTTGGCCGGGCGTGATCGAAAACAGCTTGAACGATGCCGGCCGGCGGGTGCGCGTCATCGAGGATTGTCTGAACGGCCGGCGTACCCTTTGGGACGATCCGTTCAAACCGGGCCGCAATGGCCTGCAGGGTCTGGCGCAACGCATCGAGATCCATTCGCCGTTGTCACTGGTCATTCTCATGTTGGGTACGAACGATTTTCAGTTCTCGCACCCTTACAACAATGCGTGGTCGGCTGCTCAGGGGATCGCCGCGCTGGTCAACGAAATACGGCGCGCGCCGATCGAGCCGGGGATGCCTGTTCCGCCGATCCTGGTGGTGTGTCCGCCGCCGATTCGCTCTTCACAAGGCGCCATGGCGGCGAAGTTCGCGGGAGCCGAGCAAAGGTGCGCGGGGCTTGCCGAGGCGTATCGGGAGATCAGCTCCGCTCTCGCATGCCATTTTTTCGACGCAGCCAGTATCACGTCTTCCAGCAGGGTGGATGGCGTTCACCTCGATCGGGATCAGCACCTGGCTCTGGGCCAGGCGCTCGTGGATGTTGTCCTCGCGATATTGGTTCCGGGACCCGCCGCGGGCTGAGAGCTCCAACTACTGAACAGAGTGTGCAGCGTTGTGGGGCAGGATTGTATCCTGCGCGCAGGTTTTAACCCGCGCACTGCGCCAATTGAAAATCGGCGCGCAGGCTGAGAGCCTGCCCCACTGCGAATCGTCGCGCGCTACGAAGATTTCTGGGTGTAGTGGTACAGAGCGGCAGAAGATTCGAGTCAACCCCGTTCGAGGATGCGCGCGAGGATGTCCGGGATCTCGAAAACCGCGCGGTTGTGAACGGCCGCCGCATTCCCCCGGAAGCGCGCGAAGTTGGCCGGCTCCAGCAGTTCCGCAATGCCGCACTCAATGTTGTCGAACGACCGCAACACCACGCCCACCTGCTTCTCGCGCACCCATTCCGCGTTGTAGCGCTCCTGCGGCAGCGTCCATGCGTTGATCGCCACCACCACCGGAAGCTGCATGGCCAGCGCCTCGCTGATGCTGCCCGGTCCGGGCTTGCCGATGAAGAAATCCGCCAGCCGCATATAATAAGCGATCTCGCTGGTGAAGCCCTCGACGTGCCGCGGGTAGCGAACTGGCAGCGCGGCCAGCCGCTCGCGCAGCTTCGCGTTGCGCCCGCAAATGAAGATGAGCTGCAGCGGCCGCGCCGAGCGGTCCAGCGCGCGCGCGATGTCCATCATCGCCCCCGACCCCTCGCCCCCGAACAGAACCAGACCGGTGGGCAGATCCGGCCGCAGGCCCAGCCGGACGCGCTCGGCGGCTACGTCGATTTCCGGCGCTTCATAGAAGCGTGGCCGCAGGACCATGCCCGAGACCAGAAAAACCTGCTCGTCGCGGTACCCCATCTGCTTCGCCTGCGCCACCGCCCGCCCAGTCCCGCAGACAAGGAATTGCTGCTGCCGCTCCATCCAGAAATGGGGCGGATAATCCGCGAAATCGGTGATCACGGTGACGTACGGAATGCGCGGATTAACCGCCTTGAGCGCCTGCCACATGGCCCGGTTAAAGTTCGGCACCAGCGATACCACCATGTCGGGTGTATCCCTGCCCCAGAACTGGCGCAACAGGCGCACCTGCGCGGGGTGGTACAGTCGAACGACCGCGTGCATGGCCGCCAGCAGTTCGGCCGCGCCCAGCGTCCAGCCCTTCCGGAGCACCAGATTGTAAACGTCCTCCAGCCGTATCCCGGTGATCTTACGGAAGATATCCAGCGAATCCAGTATTTCCTGCAGATTCACCAGGCGCACGTTCCACGGCCGCTGCTGCTGCTCGGCCACCGCTTTCAGCGCGATGGCTGCGGCGCGATGGCCGCCCCCCGCATCAAAGTAGATGAAGTCGATGTTCTGCGACACAGTTGGGTCCCCGGAAGCGTCCATAGTATCAGTGGAGGACTGCGCCGCATGGCTCAAAATAACAAATCCGGGCGAATTTGTTTGCTTCGTTACGTGCCATTCAACGCGCTGTAACACTTGAGGGTTTGAATAGAATCAGGAGCTTGTGATGTTCG
>CAYVPZ010000444.1:0-4726 GCA_964453955.1 uncultured Solibacteraceae bacterium
GGCAGGATTGCTTCCTGCGGCGGGTTTCCACCCCGCCAAGCCGCACCGATGGTCAGCAGGAGAGCGAGGACCGGACTCAACTCCCCTGCACGATCCGCGCCCGCTCCTTTGTCATGGCTGGCGAAAGGAATGCAGTCAGCAGGCGGAGTGCCGCCAGACTCGCCAGCAGGAGCAGGCACCGCGAGGGAGAATCCAGACAGAGGATGTCTCGCGCCCTGTCGCGCGAATGGCCGCGCGGATGGTTCAACCGGAGCCAGGCCGCGTCTTTGAATGCGCCCAGGCAGAACGAGGTTAGGCCGACGTTGGCGCGCCAGGCATGCCAGAGTTCGGATCGCCACTCGCCAGCCACTCCTCGCGCCGTTCGCCAGGGACAAGAAAACCGGCCACCCGTAGTGTTGCGCGGTGCATCCTCATGTCAGCCTCGCAAGCAAAGGATAGCGCTTCCGCGAGGCCTCCAGCGCCTTCCCGCCGGCGCGGGTGAGCCGGTAGTACTTCCGCACCGGCCCCTGTTCCGCGTCCGCCAGCGACTGCCGTTCCCAGTGCGACCGGATCAGACCGTCGCGCTCCAGCCGCCGCATCGCCGGATAGACGGATCCGCTGGGAAGACCCGTCACTTCCATCACCCGCAGGCCGTAGACATGACCGGCTCCGATCGCCCGCAGGATCATCGCGGCGGTGTGCGAGAGTTTCGGCTCGCCGGCCATGCACCGATTGTACCTATGTAGCATGCTACTTGACAAGCTCGCCAGGTTAGTAGCATGCTACATAGGGTAGCGGATGAGGAAGGAGTCTCCCGTGCTTGAACTCCGCAACGTCTCCAAGAACTTCTCCGGCATCGCCGCCGTCGATAACGTCAGCTTTTCGGCGCGCCGCGGTGAGATCACTGGATACCTGGGTCCCAACGGTTCCGGCAAATCGACCACCATGAAGATGATCACGGGGCTGATCGAGATGACCTCGGGCCAGATCCTGTTCGACGGCGAACGCATCCAGCGCGATTGGATCGCCTGGAAGCAACGCCTCGGCTACGTGCCCGAAGAGCCGCACCTCTATGCGCACCTCAGCGGCCTCGAATACCTGGTCATGGTGGGCCAGTTGCGCGGCCTTCCCGCCAAACCCACTGCCGAGCGGATTGACAGGCTGCTGTGCTTGTTCTCATTGCACGGCGACCGGCACGTGGCCATCTCGTCCTACTCGAAGGGCATGCGCCAGAAAGTGCTGCTGTCGGCGGCTCTTCTGCACGATCCGGACGCCATCCTGCTGGACGAACCTTTCTCCGGACTCGATGTTGCCTCGACGCTGGTGATGCGCAGCCTGATTCAGGAGCTGGCGGCGCGCGGCAAAGTGGTGCTCTTCAGTTCCCACGAACTCGAAACCGTGGAGCGGGTCTGCACGCACGTGGTGATTCTGCACCGCGCGAAGATCGTTGCCGACGACTCCATAGAACGGTTGCGCACGCTGATGTCGCTACCCACTTTGGAAGACATCTTCGCGCAACTCACCGTCGAGGAGGATACCGCGGCCATTTCCCGCGAGATCGCCGATCTGATTCGGAACTAAGGAGCCCGCCGTGACGAAACTGCAATTCCGCGTACTGTATCGCGAGTTTCTGTTCCGCATGTCGTCTTTGCGCAGGCCGGCGTGCGGAGCTCCCCGGCACTGATGTTCGATGCGCCCCCAAAATCCGGCGCCAATCTCGCGACGGTGCTGGACCGCGACCTCGCTCAGCCGCTGAAGATCGGCGAACTGGCGCCTGGCACGGGCGCCGGCATGACCATTGGATTTGTTCACCACGGCGCGCGGCGGGTCATCGCCTGGGGAACCGCCAGACCCGACTCGATCTTCGAAATCGGCTCCATCTCCAAGGCCTTCACCGGCCTGCTGCTCGCGCAACTGGCCGAGCAGGGCAGGACGGACCTCCATGAACCGCTGCGCAGCCTGTTGCCGCCCGGAACCGTGGCGAAGCCCGCGGGCCGCGAGATCACGCTGCTCGATCTGGTCACCCAGCACTCCGGCCTGCCACGCAACCCCGACAACATCCATCCCGCCGACATGGCCAACCCGCTGGTCGATTATCACGCCGTCGACCTCTACCAGTTTCTGGCGAAGCACGGCGCCGGCAGGCCGCCGGATGCACCGTACCTGTACAGCAACCTCGGGTTTGCCCTGCTGGGACAGGCTCTGGTGGAACGCGCCGGAACCGCGTATCCGGTCCTTCTCGAAGACGAGATCGCCCGGCCGCTGGGGTTGAAGGACACCGTCGTCGTCCTTTCCCCTGAGCAGCAAAGCCGGCTCCTGCAAGGGCACGACGCGGCACATCGCGCGGTCCACGAGTGGAACATGGATGTGTTCGCGGGTTCGGGCGGAATCCGTTCCACGGCCGGCGACATGCTCGCGTTTCTCGATGCGGAGCTTCATCCCACGGGCACTCTTCGCGAGGCAGTGGTTCAATCGCAGCGTCTCCGGGCCGATGTCGGGTCCGGGACGCGAATCGCCCTCGCCTGGCACTACACCGAAAGCACCGGGACGTATTGGGCGATCGGCGGCACCGGCGGTTTCAGCAGCCACGCGTTCTTCAATCCGCGGGACGACTATGCCGGCGTGGTGCTGCTGAACGCCGCACCAGGCGGGGACGCCCCTTTCGTCGTCCTGATGGGCGAGCACCTCCGTGCGAGGCTCGCGGGCGAGCCGGCGATTTCCCTCGATTCGGTCGAAGTTCCCGCGGTGGGCGGAGCTTACGGCGTGGTTCGCTCATTCGCGGCGTACTGGATCGCCATGCTCGCCGCAGGCGCGTTCATCTTCTGCTCGATTCTGGGCATGCAAGGCATCGCTGCGCAACTCCCGCGCCGATGGTTTCTGCGCGTCTCGTCGTTTCTGCAGCTGGCCACGTTCTGCCTGCTCGTGTGCGCGTACTTTCTCCAGCGGTCGCCCGCCTACGCCCTCGTCCTCGGACCGGCTCAGCCAATCCTTGCGTGGATTCCCTCCTATTGGTTCGTGGGTCTGTTCCAACAGTTGAACGGATCGCTGCATCCGGCGCTGGCGCCCTTCGCACGGCGGGCCTGGATGGGTTTGGCGCTCGCTGTATGCGGAACGGCCGTGGGCTACGCGCTATCGTACCTCCGCACGCTCCGCAGCATCGTGGAAGAACCGGATATCGTGCCCGGCTCACGCCGTGGAACATGGCTGCCGCCCTTTGGGCGTTTCCCGCGGACCGCTATCGTGCAATTCAGCGTGCGGACCCTGCTGCGCAGCCGCCAGCACCGAATGATCCTCGCGTTCTACCTCGGCCTTGGATTCGCTATGACCGTACTGTTCCTGAAAACCCCGCTCGCCCAAAAGATCTCCGGATCGGCGGACGACCCGTGGGGACAGACCAGCGTTGCGTTGCTGGCTTCGAGCATCGTGCTGATGGGCTTCTGGGTGGTGGGCACGCGGGTCGTGTTCTCCATGCCGCTGGACCTGCGGTCCAACTGGGTTTTCCAGATGACGCCCGTGCGCGGGGGCCGTGAGCTTCGGAGCGCGCGGCGCCGTGCGTTGATCGCGCTCTCCGCCGGTCCCGCATGGACGGTGTGCGCGGTAGTGCTGCTGTCCCGATGGCCCTGGACCGCGGCCGCGGGCCATCTTCTGGTCCTCGGGCTGATTGGCCTGATTCTCGTCGAATGGTCCCTGCAGAGCACTCCGAAGATCCCCTTCACCTGTTCGTACCTGCCCGGCAAATCGCGCTTTCACATGATGTTCTGGCTCTGCATCAGCTTGTTGTTCATTCTCATCGCCAAAGCCGCGGAGTTCGAGCGGCACGCGCTCACCTCAGACCGCGTCAGCTATGCCGCCATAGTGGGTGTTCTCATTGCCCTGGTGGTCCTGATTAGGTGGCGAACGGCGGCCAGGGCTAGCTCCGGGGAGGTGGAACTCCAGTTTGAGGAAGCGCCGAATCCGACCATCCTTTCTTTAGGATTACATCGTGATGGCGTGCTCCCGATCGAGCCTTAGCTACACCGTGCACAGCTCCACGGCCTGCCGCAGGGACGTCAGCGGATCGTGCAGCGGCACGAATTCGTGCGCGACGTATCCGGCGAAACCGAGGTCGGCAATGGCCCGCGCCACGGTGCGCCAGTTCAGCTCCTGCGTGTCGTCCAGTTCATGCCGGCCGGGCACGCCGCCGGTGTGGAAATGCGCGATGTACTGGATGTTCTCCACGATAGTCCGAATGATGTCCCCTTCCATGATTTGCATGTGGTAAATGTCGTACAGCAATTTTACACGGCTGGAATTCACGCGCTTCATCAGCTCGACGCCCCAGGCCGTGTGGTCGCACTGGTAGTCCTTGTGGTCCACTTTGCTGTTGAGCAGCTCGAGACAAATGGTGACGCCGTGGTCTTCTCCGATCCGTTTGACGCGGTTGAGCCCGGCCGCGCAGTTCTCCAGACCCTGCTCGTCCGAAAGGCCCCGGCGGTTGCCGGAAAACGTTATGATGTTCGGCGCGCCCGCCGCGGCCGCCAGCGGAATCCGCCGGCGCAATTCGTCCTCGATGGCCGCGTGGTTCTCCAGGCGGTTCAGACCATCGGGGATGGTCCCGCCACCGGGCAGGATCATCGCCGGAACCAGGCCGTACTTCTTCAGCGTGGGCGCGTCCTCGGGGGCAACCAGATCGATTGCCGCCAGCCCCATGCCGGCCGCCGCGCGGCACAGGTCGTCGAGCGGGATCGAGTTATAGAACCAGCGTGCG
>CAYVPZ010000445.1:0-4725 GCA_964453955.1 uncultured Solibacteraceae bacterium
TCGGTGCCCAGCGCTTCTTCGGTGACGCCCGGCTGGTTGTTGCCGAAACCCGACTCCCAGGTAATCAGCATCTCTTCCGGCTGGCGGAGCGCGACGCTCATGGTGTCGGGCACCTCGCGGCCGTCCTTCCAGAGGAAAATGCCGCCGGTCATGGTGGCGGAGGCGGGAGGGCCGAGGTTGAGCGCCTTGTACCAGAAGGCGAGCTGGTGGCACATGTTTTCGTGGACGTTGCCGCCGGAATAGTCGTCGAAGAAACGCCAGTTGACGTAGCGGTTGGCGTCGAAGGCCCGTGCGGGCGCCTCATCCTCGCCGAGAAACGCCTCCCAGTGAATGTTCGCGGGCGTCATATCCGGGTATATCGGGCGGGACCACTGCGGCTTGCCGTGCGGCGTGTTCCGGTACATGCGCATGGAGAGGGCGGTGATGCGGCCCACGCGGCCCGAGGAAAGGAACGCGGCGGCGTCGGCCACATGCCCCGACGAGCAGCTCTGGTGGCCAATCTGGACCACGCGGCCGGGGGCGTTGGAGAAGGCCGCGCGCATGCGCCGGGCATGCTCCACCGTGAAGGCCATGGTCTTTTCCAGGTAGACGTGCTTGCCGGCGTCGAGGGCGTCCACGAAGTGCCTGCAGTGCAGGTGCTGCGGGGTGGCCACGATCACCGCGTCGATGGAGTTGTCGTCGAGCAGGCGGCGGTAGTCGGAGTATGTGGCCGCCGCGGGTACTATTCGTTGGGCGTCTTCGAGGCGGCGGGTGTAAATGTCGGCAAAGGCGGCCACTTCGGTGTTGGGGCAGCGAAGAGCCTGCAGCGCCAGCTCGTTGCCGCGCGCCCCGCAGCCGATTACGCCCAGGCGCAGGCGCTCGCCGGCCCCGGCCACTCTGCGGGAGGGCAGGGCGAGGGTACCGGCAAGGCCGGTCATTTTCTCGAGGAATTGGCGACGAGAGTCCATTGATAGCCACCCTATATTAGCGCGGGGGAGGAGGCCGCGCCACGCGGCGCTGCTGACTGGGTTGTGGCAATTCACATCACCGCAATTTCCGGGCATGACAGACAAAGACCTCATTCATTGGACGAAATTGACCGATAGGATTATTAGCCGGGTTTGCCGTCGGCGGGTATTGCGGTGACCGTCTGGCTTCGACTTACGGGGAAACGTGATTCCGGCCTGGTGCAGGGAATCTCCGAGGCTCAATCTCGGTCTGGCGCTCACCTTTGTGGCGCTGGCCGCGGGCATTAGTGTCGCCGGATTTCGCTATCGCCAGGCGCAGGAAGACACGATTGAGTCGGGCGTCCGCAATCAGCTTCTGGCGATCGCCGATCTCAAAGTCCGGCAAATTGTCGCGTGGCGGCGGGAGCGCATTGGCGACGCCACGGTGATTGCGGGCAACCCGGCG
This sequence comes from uncultured Solibacteraceae bacterium, assembly GCA_964453955.1. Lineage (GTDB taxonomy): Bacteria > Acidobacteriota > Terriglobia > Bryobacterales > Bryobacteraceae > CAWACP01. The sequence continues at coordinate 1,393 of CAYVPZ010000445.1, forward strand.
CTGGCGGGCCGCGCGGACGACGGCGCGGTGCGCGGCTGGCTGGACAGCTTCCGAAAGTTCTACGGGTATACGGAAATCGCCATACTGGGGCGGAACGGCGACGTTCGGCTGACCGCGTCGGGGGGTCCGTTTCCAGTCGACCGGGAGGTCGTGTCGCTGGAACAGGAGGCGCTGGGGAGGGGCCGGGTGACCGTGTCGGACCTCCAGCGGCGGGAGGGCGGCCCGGTGTATCTCGACCTTGCCGCACCGCTCCAGCGCGGCAATGCCGTGGTGGTGCTGCGCGTGGAGGCAGCGGTGTTCCTGCATCCGGCCCTGCAGACGTGGCCGGTGCCCAGCCGCACCGCCGAAACCCTGCTGGTGGAGGTCCGGGGCGGCCGGATCGTCTTCCTGAACGAGCTGCGCTGGAAAAAAGGAGCGGCCCTGCGGCTCACGCTGCCGCCGCGGAGCGATCTGCCGGCGGCCATGGCGCTGCGGGGAGTGGAAGGAGTGCGCGACGGCGTCGACTACCGCGGGATTCCCGTTCTGGCGGCCTTCCGCGGAGTTCCGGAAACGCCGTGGGCGCTGGTGGCGAAGGTGGATGCGGCGGAAGTGTACGCGCCGCTGCGCCAGCGCTCCCTGCTGGCGGGACTGGTGGTGGGGCTGCTGCTGGCGGGATGCACCATCGTGTTCGGGTTGCTGTGGCGTCTGCAGCAGGGACGGTTCCGCCAGCAGCGGTTGCAGGCGGATCTCGAGCGCAAGTCGATCGAAGGACGCTACGCTCACCTGAGCAGCCAGGTGAACGACATCGTCCTGCTTTTCGACGAAAAGGGAAGGATCGTCGAGGCGAACGATCGCGCCGTCGAGGCCTACGGTTATACGCGCCCGGAGCTGCTGGCGATGACCATGCAAAACCTGCGTGGCGAAGCCGCCGAGACGCCGCTTCCGAAGGCCTGGACAACGCTGGCGCGGCAGGGATGGGTGGTGCGCGAGACGGAGCACCGCCGCAAGGACGGCTCCTGGATTCCGCTGGAAGTGAGCGGGCGCGTGGTTGAGTTTGACGGCCGCTGGTTCTGCCAGAGCGTTCTGCGGGACGTCAGCGAGCGCAAACGCGCGGAGGAGGAACTGCGCCGGGTGACCCGCGCGCTGCGGGTTTTGTCGGCCTGCAACCAGGCGGTGGTGCGCGCCGCCGGCGAGGAATCCTTGTACCGCGAGGTCTGCGACACCATCACCGGGATCGGCAGTTACCCCATGGCATGGATCGGCGCGCCCGACGACGGAGAGGGAAAGGCGGTGCGGGTGGTCAGCGCCGCCGGGCGTGGGAAGGGCTACCTGGACGCCATCGACGTTTCGTGGGCCGACGAACCGCGGGGCCACGGACCGGTGGGCACCTGCATCCGCACGGGCGCGATCGCGCTGTGCAACGACGCCGCGCACGATGCCGGTTTTGAGCCGTGGCGGAAGCGCGCCGAGGGGTACGGGTTCAAGTCGCTCATCTCGCTGCCGCTGCTGTGCGACGGGCGGGTATTTGGCGCGCTGACCATATACGCGTCCGAGCCCGACGCCTTCCATCCCGCCGAGAGAAACCTGCTGGAGGAACTCGCCGGGGATGTCTCCTACGGCGTGGAGGCGCGCCGCCGGCGCCGCGAGCAGGAACGAGCCGAGGAGGCGCTGCGGCAATCGGAAAGCGAGTTCCGCGCTCTGTTCGACAACGTCAACGATTCCGTCTTCATCGTCGACATGGAGTGCCGGTTCCTCGAAGCGAACCGGGTGGCCTGCGACCGCCTCGGCTACAGCCGGGACGAGCTCGTGCATATGTCCATCAGAGACATCGACGGAACGGAGCAGGCGGTCATGACCCCGGAGACCCTCGCCCAACAAGCGCAGCCTGGATTTGGCCTGCTGGAGACGGTGCACATTCGCCGGGATGGGTCTCGATTCCCGGTGGAGGTGAACGCTCGCCTGTCCGAATACCGGGGCGTGCCGGCGGTATTGAGCGTGGTCCGCGACATCAGCGAGCGAAAACGGGCCGAGGCGGAGGCGGCAAAACGAGCCGCGGAGCTGGAGCGGGCGCGGGCGGAAGCGGAAAGCGCCAGCCGGGCCAAGAGCCAGTTCCTGGCGCACATGAGCCATGAGATCCGCACCCCGCTGAACGGCATCATCGGAATGATCGATCTGCTGCGGGACAGCCCTCTGAACCCCGAGCAGAAGGAGTTTGCCGAAACCGTGCGCACTTCCGCGCGGGCGCTGCTGGCGCTGGTGAACGATCTTCTCGATTTATCCCGGATCGAGGCCGGAAAGATGGAGCTGGAGCCGGGCCCCTTCGATCTGGCGGCGTGTCTGGAAGAGATCGGCGATCTGCTGGCCCCGCAGGCTCGTGCCAAAGGGCTGGATTACCGGTTCGACGCCGAGATGGCCTGCCGCGAGGTGCTCGGGGATGCCGGACGGGTGCGCCAGATTGTACTGAACCTGCTGAGCAACGCGATTAAGTTCACCGAGCGCGGCCACGTGAAGCTGCGCGTGCGGGGCGGCGAGGCGGCGGACGGACGGGTGGTATTCCACATCGCCGTGGAAGATACGGGATCGGGAATCGCGGAGGACAAGCTGCCGCTGTTGTTCCGGAGTTTCAGCCAGGTGGATTCGTCGCTGGTGCGGAAACATGAGGGCGCCGGCCTCGGCCTGGCCATCTCGCGTCAGCTCGCGGAGCTGATGGGCGGGACCCTCAGGGTGACCAGCCAGGCGGGAAGCGGCTCGACTTTCCTTCTGACGCTGCCGCTGACAACGCTCGCCGGCGGCGACGCGGAGCCCGGGCCGGCGATGCCCGCCGAACGCAGGCTGACGCCGGCGGGCGGGCGCGTCCGGCGAGTGCTGCTGGTGGAAGACAACGCGGTAAATCAGCGAGTCGGCGTGCGCACTCTCGAGAAATTGGGCTGCCGCCCCGACGTTGCCTGCAACGGCCGGGAGGCGGTGGAAATGGCCCGAAGCTCCCCTTACGACCTTATCCTCATGGACTGCCGAATGCCGGAGATGGACGGCTACACAGCCACCCGCGAGATTCGCCGCCAGGAGAACGCCGGCGCCCGCATCCCCATTGTGGCCATGACAGCTCATGCGGTAACCGGCGCGCGGGAGGAGTGCCTCGGGGCGGGAATGGACGACTATATCTCCAAGCCGGTGTCTCCAGGCGAGCTGGAACGAGTCCTGCTGCGCTGGAGTGGCGGATGACGACGATCAACCTAGTACTAAGCCCAGTCAAGGTCTAAAGCATAACGCTGTGTTAACCGATAAACAGTCCATGGGTGGACTCCCCGTAAACCCGAGGACGCCAATGCCATCTCGCTCTCACCGGCCCGCCGG
>CAYVPZ010000446.1:0-4725 GCA_964453955.1 uncultured Solibacteraceae bacterium
TCGCCATCGAGAACGCCCGGCTGTTCGGCTGGGTGGAGGTGGCATACCGCTCGGCCCGGCAGGAAGAGCAGAAGTACTCCGATCTCGTGAACACCGTGAATGGGGTGGTGTGGGAGGCCAGTTCCGCCACCTGCCGGCTCACCTTCGTGAGCCCGCAAGCCGAACGCCTGCTCGGCTATCCTTTATCGGCCTGGACCGCGGACGGCGATTTCTGGCTGGAGCACCTGCACGCCGACGATCGCTGCTGGGCCCCCGATTTCCGCCGGCGGGCGGCGGGAGCCGGAGATCGCCATCGTTTCGAATACCGCCTGATTGCAGCGGACGGCAGGACCGTCTGGGTTTCCGACTATGTGTCCGTGGCGCGGGGAGGCGACAACACCGAGTGCCTGCGCGGCGTCATGGTGGACATCACCGAGCAGAAGGCCCTCGAACGGCAGCTCTCCTGGCATGCCTTGCACGACTCGCTCACCAGCCTCCCCAACCGCGCCCTCTTCCTCGATCGGGCCGAAAAGGAGGTTGTGCGCGCGGACCACTCGCCCCGCAGTCCTCTGGCCGTTCTATTGCTGGATCTGGACCGCTTCAAACACATCAACGACAGCTTCGGACATCTGGCGGGCGATGCGCTGTTGATGGCGGTGGCTTCCCGGCTGCGCAAGTCCTTCCGTGAATCGGAAACAGTGGCGCGCCTGTCCGGCGATGAGTTTGCCATACTCGCGCCTGGCGCGGGCCATCCGGACCGGGCCAAAGCCATGGCCGAGCGTATCCATGCGGTGCTTTCCCGGCCTTTCCACATCGCCGGCGTGTCGTTGTATCTCACCGCCAGCGTCGGCATCGCGCTGGAGAGCGGAACCCGGCGGTCCGCCCGCGATCTGCTGCGGGAAGCCGATACCGCCATGTACCGCGCCAAGCAGGCCGGCCGCGCCCGGTCCGAGTTCTTCGACACCTCCATGCGTCAGGATGCCGTTGCCAACCTTCGGCTGGAATCCGATCTGCGCCGGGCAGTCATGCGCCGCGAGTTCGCATTGCACTACCAGCCCATCGTCAACATCGACCACCAGGAAGTGCTGGGCTTCGAGGCGCTGTTGCGCTGGCCCCATCCCAAACGCGGGCTACTCCTCCCGGCGGAGTTCCTGCCGGCGGCGGAGGATCTCGGCCTCATGGTCGACCTCGGATACTATACGCTCACCGAGGCCTGCACGACGCTGCGCCGCTGGAAGCGGCGAAGTTCCGATCAACCGTGGATTTCCGTGAACCTCAGCCCCGCTCAGTTGAACGATCCCAATCTTGTTCCTTTGGTCCGGTCCGCGCTCGACGCCAATTCCCTTCCCCCGGAAAGTCTGAAACTGGAGATCACCGAGGAGGGCGTGGCCGAGAGCGAAGCAGCGGTGCAGGAAGGCCTGCGGCGACTGCACGCCATGGGCGTCGGTATTCTCATCGACGATTTCGGAACCGGAATGTCCTCTTTCAGCCGCCTGCTCAACGCGCCGGTCGACACCATCAAGATCGACCGCCAGTTCGTCGAGGAAATCGATACGCCGGATTCCGACGCCCCCCTGCTGCGATCCATCCTCGCCCTCGGGCGGAATCTCAAGATGAACGTCATCGCCGAAGGCGTCGAAACCGAGAAGCAGATGCTGGGCCTGCGGGAACTCGGTTGCGAGGCCGCGCAGGGCTACTACTTCGCCCGGCCCGAACCGCTGGACCGGGCGGAGATGCTCATCGCGCAGTGAGCGAGGGGATTCCTCCTGGCCGAGGGCTCGTCTCTGCCCGCGCCGCCTTCGTCGCCCCCCTGTTCACCCGATAGGACCGCGCGCCGTATCTTGTTAATATTACTTAGACGACAGTCCCTCCTGGCGCGCCGCCAGTTCCTATGCCAGCCACCACCAAAGTTCGCTCGCGGTACGAACTCCGGGAGATTCTGAACAAGGGCGGCATGGGCGTGGTGTATCGCGCCTGGGACACGCTCATGAAGCGCGACGTCGCCCTGAAAACCATCCTCGACGTACACAGCCGGGCGGCGTTCGACCTGTTCTACAAGGAATGGGGGCTGCAGGCTTCCATCATCCATCCCAACATTATCGAGATCTACGACATCGGCGAGTTCGAGGACAGTGGCGTGGCCCGTCCCTATTTCGTCATGCCCCTGCTGCCCGGCTCCTCTCTCGCGGACCTGATCGGGAACGCCAGCCAGCGCCTGACCGTGGAGCGCAGCGTGGAGATCATGAACCAGGTGTGCCGCGGCCTGCAGGCGGCGCACGAGCACGGTTTGATCCATCGCGACATCAAGCCCAGCAACGTGTTCGTGATGGCCGACGATTCGGTGAAGATCATCGATTTCGGAATCGCCTTCGCCGACACGGGCTCCACGCACACGGCCATGCGCGGAACCCTGCCCTACATGGCTCCCGAGCTGCTGCAGCTCAAGCCGCCCTCCGTGCTCACGGATATTTTTGCCCTGGGGGCTGTGTCCTGGGAAGCGCTCACCAGGAGGCGTGCGTTCGAGGGAAAAAACGAGGCGGAAATCAGCAACGCAATATTGCACGCGAACCCGCCGCCGGCCTCCGACCTGAACCCCGCGGTGAGCCAGTTGCTCAGCCAGGTAGTGCACAAGGCCCTCGCCAAGCAGCCCTGGCATCGCTACTCCAGCGCCCGCGAATTCGGCGACACGCTGGTGCGCGCCGTGCACAACGAGCCCATCGCGTTTTTCGAAAGGTCCCGGGTACAGCCGCGCATCGAGCGCGCCGCGCGGGCCTTCGAGCGCGGCGAGTACCAGTTCGCCACCGAGATTCTGGACGAGCTCGAAGGCGAGGGACACATCGACCCGGAGATCACGGTATTGCGGCGCCAGGTGGAGCAGGCCGGGCGCCAGACCAGCGTGAAACAGATTCTGGAAAGCGCCCGCCGCTTCTACGAAGAGGAGGAGTATTCGCTCTCCCTGCGGAAAATCCAGGAAGCGCTGGATATGGATCCGAACCATTCCGAGGCTCTGGCCCTGAAAACCCAGGTGGAACGGAACCGCCGCGCGAAGCAGCTTGAGGAGTGGTCGCAACTGGCGCGCCAGCATCTGGAGAACAACGCGTTCGAGCCGGCCCGAAGCGCCATCCAGAACCTGCTGGAACTGAAACCCAGCGACCCGGGCGCTCTCGAACTGCTGGCCGAGGTCAATCGCCGCGCGCAGGAATTCGACACGCGCCGCCAGGAGAAACTAAAGCTCTACGACGACGCCGTCGCGGCATGGCAAAAAGGCGAAGTCACCGCCGCCCTCACCAGACTGGATCGCTGGCTGGCGCTGGAGGGCGAGCTGCCAGACACCGACCCGGCGCGTGTGCTATCCTGCCAGAACTTCTATAAACAGGTGCGCGACGAAGACGAAGCATTGCGGAACTCTCTCGACCAGGCGCGCAAGTTGCTGGCCGACCAGAATTTTACCGCGGCGCTGGAGATTTGCGATCGCAACCTCGCCAGATATCCGGACCACGCGTTGTTCCAGGCGCTCCGCTTCGACATCGAGGAGCGCCGCCGCCGGAGCTTGTCGGCGTTCATCGCCGAGACGGACCGCCGCGTGGAGAGCGAGCCCGACCTCGACAAGCGCTGCGGCATTCTGGAAGAGGCCGCCCGGCTCAATCCCGGCGAACCCCATTTCGAGCGCGCCCTGCGGCTGGCTCGCGACAAGCGCAACCTGGTGAACTCGGTGGTCCAGAAGGCGCGCCTGCAGGAAGAACAGGGGCGCTACGCCGAGGCGCTCGAATCCTGGGAACTGCTGCGGGCCATCTACAGCCAGTACCCCGGGCTCGAGCACGAAGTCTCGCGCGCGCGGAAACGCCGCGACTCCGCCGTGCGCAACGAGGCGCAGTCGGGCTGGGTGGAGCGCATCGATAAGCTTCTGGAGGCCCGCGAATTCGAGAAGGCCGCGGACCTCGCTCAACAGGCGCTGGCCGAGTTTCCGGACGACGCCGAGCTCAGGGATCTCGAAAAGCTGGCGTGCAAACGGATTGCCACCAGCATGGAGGCGTCGTCGATGCTGCAGGCGGGGCGTCAGGCCTGCCTCGCCGGAAAGCAGGAAGAGGGCCTCAACCTGATGCGCGCCGCGCTCGATCTGGATCCCACCGATCCGGTGTTGCGCGCCACCCTGCTCGATGCGCTGATGGAACAAGCCCGCCAGTTGCGGGCCACGGACGCTCCGGGATCGGAAGCGTTGATCGGCGAGGTGCTGCACCTCGATCCCGACAATCCCGTCGCGCTGGGCATGCGCAAGGAACGCGAGGACTCCAGTCGGTCCGATTTTGTCGGCTGGTGCATCGCACAGGCGCGGCGCCTGGAAACCGCCGGCGACATTGATGGCGCGCTGGCCGTGGTGCAGGAGGGGTTGGCCTCGTGGCCGCGGGAACCCGGTCTGCAACAGTTGGCCAGTTCGCTCCAGCGCCAGGCGGACGGCGCGCGGCGCGGGGAAGCGCCGCCTCCTCCCACGCCTGTCGCGGCGGCGGTTGCGGAGCCCCCGCCGGCGTGGCAGGCCGGCTCGGGCGATACGTCAAAGCCGCGGTTTGCCGATACCGCGGGCGATCTCGGCAGACATTTTGCCGCCACCCCGGTTGAGCCACCGCCGCCACCCCCGCCCACTCCATCGGCGCCCTTTTCACCGCGGGAGGCCCGGGTGCCCACCCTAACTCCCCCGTCGGCCCAGGCGTTGCCGCGAGTGATGTAGGCTGAGGCCTTTCCGGGCTCGAG
>CAYVPZ010000447.1:0-4719 GCA_964453955.1 uncultured Solibacteraceae bacterium
GACTGGAGTTCAGACGTGTGCTCTTCCGATCTCGCGCGCGTGGACCGCAGCGGCAATGTCGTAGCCTCCCCACCCGGCGATCCGGAGGGACCAGTGGTGGCGGTAACCGCGCACCTGGACACGGTCATGGCGCCGCGCAATCCCGAGCGGGAGATCGCCTTCGGCCCCGACAACAGGTTTCATGGCCCGGGCGTGTCGGACAACGGCGCGGGACTGGCCGCGCTGCTGGCTCTGGCGAAGGCCATCAAAAGCTGCGGTCCGGAGGCCTTTCGCGGCCTGGTGCTGGTGGCGAACGTCGGCGAAGAGGGAGAAGGGAACCTGAGCGGGATGCGCTATCTGTGCCGGCAATCGCCGCTGAGCGGACGTCTGGCCGCCCTGCTGGTGCTGGATGGACCGGCCACCGACCATATCACCTGCCAGGCGCTGGCGAGCCGCCGCTTCGACATCGGCATGGCCGGTCCGGGCGGGCACAGTTGGAGCGACTATGGAATCGGCAATCCCGTGCACGCGCTGAGCCGGGCCATCGCGCTGTTCGCGGACACGCCGTTGAATGGCGCCGGCCAACCGAGGTCGTCGTTCAACTTCGGCATTGTGGAGGGCGGCCTGAGCGTCAACTCCATTGCGGCCTCGGCGCGGGCCAAGCTGGATATCCGCTCCGAGAGCCTGGCGCGCCTGGAGGAGCTGTCCGCGATTCTCACCACTTGCGTGGAAAAAGCGATTGAGGTGGAGAACGACCGCTCCACCGGCGGACGGGTCTCCGCAAAGATTACCGACATCGGCACGCGGCCCGGCGGCATGCTGGCGGACGACGCGGCCATTCTGAACATACTGCGGGCGGTGGACGCTCACCTGGCCATTCGCGCGCAAGTGGACTGCGCCTCCACCGACGCGAACATTCCATTGTCCATGGGCATCCCGGCGGTGGCCATTGGCGCGGGCGGCCAGGGCGGCGGCGCGCACGCGCCCGGCGAATGGTATAACCCGGAAGGCCGCGACCTGGGGCTCCGGCGGATTCTGCTGGCCCTGCACTTGCTGCTTCGCCACGCCCGCCCGGCCGGCCCGGACGCATGAGCGCCCACCCGCGCTGGCGCGCCGACGTGGCGCTGGTCTTCGTCTGCATGGTGTGGGGCGCCACCTTCGTGCTGGTGAAGGAGGCGCTGGCCGACGTCGGCACGCTGCTCTTCCTTGCCCTGCGCTTCACGCTGGCGGCGGCGGCGCTGGCGCTGGTGTTTCTGGGACCGATGCGGCGCGCGGGCAATCGGGGTCACGCCGTGCGGGGCGGCGCGGTGGCCGGCGTTCTGCTGTTCGCCGGTTACGTGCTGCAAACCTTCGGGCTGAAACTGACCACGGCTTCGAAAACCGCGTTCATCACGGCCTTGTATATTCCGCTGGTCCCCGTGTTCAGCGCGCTGATCCACCGCAAAGCGCCGCAGGCGGCGGAATCGGCGGGCGTGCTGATGGCGGCGGTGGGGATGGCCCTGATGACCGCCCATCGCAATCTGTTGGAAGTGAGCCTGGGCGACCTGCTGGTGGCTGGCTGCGCGGTGGCCTTCGCGTTGCACATTGTGACGCTCGGGCATTTTGCCAGGGCTGCCGACACGGGAACTCTGGCGGTGACGCAGATTACCACCTGCGCGGTGCTGGCCGCGGCGCTGTTCTGGTGGGCCGAGCCGGTTCGCGTGCGCTGGTCGGCGCGGGTGTGGGTGGCGCTGGCGGTGACCAGCCTGCTGGCCACGGCACTGGCGTTCTCCCTGCAGACGTGGGCGCAACGCTTCAGCAGCCCTACGCGAACGGCCCTGGTGTTCGCGCTCGAGCCGGTTTTCGCGTGGGTAACGTCGTGGCTGGTGGCCGGGGAAACGCTGACCGGGCGAACTCTGGGCGGCGCGGCGCTCATTCTGGCGGGAATCGTGCTCGCCGAGCTGAAACCGTTTGGAACGGCGGCGCCGCGGTCGGCGTAGAGCAGAAAGGAGTAAAGGGAGTAAGGGGAGTAAGGGGAGCAAAGGGAGTACGCGGACTGCGGGGGCAGCTTCATTCCCTTTACTTCCTTTACTTCCTTTACTCCATTTACTCCTTGTGCAAGGCTCCTATAATATAGGTACCCGCCGGCCCGCCGGGGGAAAGGTCACACCTGAAGCACATGCGCTTGTTTAACAAAATGCGTGAGCAGAAGCTGCTCTCTTTCGGATTACTTCTGCTGACCCTGTCGATTGGTATCGTGATCGGCACGCTGGTGAACACCGGTGCGCACGCCGCCCGCGGCCAGGTGGCCGCACCCGACGCCACGCCGCTTCATCTGCCCGACGCGGTGCTGATCGGCAATGAGTTCACCAGGCTGGCGAAGAAGCTGGAGCCCTCGGTGGTGAACATCACCGCCGACTACACGCCCAAAGAGGTCAGCTCGAAGAAGGACCCCAATGGGGAAGGCGACAGCGGCGGCGACGACGCTCTGGAGCCGTTCAAACGCTTCTTTCATGGCGGACCGTTCGCCGGCGAGTCCCCGCGCGCCTTAAAACACGAGCAATCGGGGAGCGGCTTCATCGTGGACCGCAACGGCTACATCATCACCAACAACCACGTGGTGGAGAAGATGGACCACATTCGCGTGAAGCTGCACAGCGAGGGCGGCGAGTATCGCGCGCGGCTGATCGGGTACGACCGCGAAACCGATCTGGCGGTGATCAAGATCGATCCGAAAACGCCGCTGGATCCGGTGACCATCGGCAACTCCGACGCCATCCAGGTGGGCGACTGGGCGGTGGCCATCGGCTCGCCGTTTGGCCTGGAGGCTTCGGTGACGGCGGGAATTGTCAGCGCCACCGGACGGGAGATCATCCCCACGCAGCAGTTCCAGCGTTTCATCCAGACCGACGCGGCCATCAACCCGGGCAACAGCGGCGGGCCGCTGCTGGACATTCGCGGCGAGGTGATCGGCGTGAACACGATGATCGCCACGCAGAACGGCAGCAACAACGGCATCGGCTTCGCGCTGCCCGTGAACACGGCCGTGCGCGTCTATAACGACATTATTCGCACCGGACGGGTGACCCGCGGTTCCATCGGGATCACCTGGAGCAAGAACGACAAGCCCGACCTGCTCAAGGCCCTGGGCGAAAGCCATGGCGTGCTGGTGGGCGACGTGAAAAAAGGCGGGCCGTCGGAAAAGGCGGGCATCGCCGCGGACGATATTATTCTGGCCATGGACGGCAAGCCGATCAAGGACGGAGACGATCTGGTGACGAGGGTGGCCGAATCGCCGATTGGTTCGGTGGCCACGCTGGAGGTGGACCGCGGCGGCAAAAAGATGAATTTCAAGGTGACCATCCTCGACCGCAACGAGGTGTTCAAGACGGAGATTGCCGGCCTCGAAGGCGAAGAGGAAGAGCAGCCGGAGCCGAAGGCGGAGGCGACCAGCCAGGCGAAGTTCGGCATTCGCATCCGCGGGCTTTCCGATGCCGAGCGCGCCACCGATGGCCTCGCCGAAAAAAAGGGCGTGGTGGTGACCAGCGTCGACGCGGATTCGTTCGCGGAGGACATCGGGATGCAGGAGAAGGACGTCATCGTGTCCATCAACCGCGAGCCGGTGACTTCCGTGGACGACGTGCGCAGGATTCAGGCGCGGCTGCAGCCAGGCGACGCGGTGGCGTTCCGCATCATGCGCCAGGGCGGAATCAACCAGGACCGCACGCCGCGCTGGGCCAGCTTCTTCGTGTCGGGGACACTGGCGAAGAAGTAGGGGGGGCGCTCATCCGACTGGGCGCCACTATCGATGTTTCAGTAGTTCATCAATCGTCAGACCGATGTCTTTCGCGATCTGACGGAGCAGCATCGGGGCGATGTCCCGTCCCGGGTGCACGGGAACCGTCGTCCCTCTGCCATCGGCGTGCCGAAATCGCTTGTGGGAGCCTCGCTGACGTACTTCGGCAAAGCCAAGCGCTTCCAGAATCGAAATGACTTCGCGCGGCTTGAGGACCCAGGATCTGCTCACGTCAGCCGACAGTGACGGTTTGTGTCCCGATGAACTGAGCCTCGAGTTGCGGTTCTCCTTCTTCGAGGAGCATCGCTATGACTTCCTTGAGATTCCTGTTGAGTTCATCGAGGGTCTCGGCCTGAGTGTGGGCTCCAGGGAATCCCGGAACGTAGCCCACGTAGAGGCCCGTGTCAGGGCACTGCTCAACTACCGCTGTGTACGTCTTCATTGCGCGACGGTCCTCCATGAATCATCCTGCCAACAATCATAATCGACGGTCTCGACGATATTCAGAAGTGCCAAACCTCCAGGCTGAGCCGCCCGGCTTTGAGGATCACACCCGCCGCAGCACCGCCCGAGCGGGCGCGCCGTCGGAGCCCGCCAGGCGCAGGGGCAGACAGATCAGCTCGTACTCGCCCGGCTCCACATCCGCCAGGTTCAGGCCTTCGATGATCCATATGGCGGCCCCCAGCAGCACGCGATGCTGTTCGTTGATGGGGCTCGCGCCGCCGAATATTTCATAATGTTCGGCGACCTCCAGCAAACGCTCGCGCGGCACATTTTTGCCGCGGAGCACGTTTTCCAGGAATGGCAACACGTCGGCCGGCTTTTCCGGCCCGCCAAAGCCGACCAGCAATACGGCGTCGTACACGGGGATCAGGGGTTAGGGTTAGAGGCCACAGATCAGGCAGGGAGAAAGAAAGTGAGAAGGCCAGGGACCGTTGTTGGGCGTATATCCCTTTTTTCTGGTC
>CAYVPZ010000448.1:0-4709 GCA_964453955.1 uncultured Solibacteraceae bacterium
GCAGGGCCGATTGCGTTTTCGGGGTGGCCCGGTTGATCTCGTCGGCGAGCAGGAAGTTGGTGAAGATGGGGCCGGGCTTAAACTCGAACTCGCCCGAGCGGGCGTTGTAGATGGTGACGCCCAGGACGTCCGAGGGCAGCATGTCGCTCGTGAACTGGAGCCGGTGAAAGCCGCACTGGACCGACCGCGAGAGCGCGTGCGCCAGGGTGGTTTTGCCCACGCCGGGGACGTCCTCAATGAGCAGGTGTCCGCGGGCCAGCAGGCAGACGATGGAGAGCCTGACCACGTCGGCCTTGCCGCGGATCGCCGCGCCCAGAGACGATTCAAGGGCGGCCAGCTTCGACAGCGCCACGGGGGCGGCAAACACGCCTTCATTGTAACAGTGGGGAACGCGGCTGACGCCGCGTGTCCGGGTGCCCGGCGACTGTTACGATTGTGTGACAATGGAGGGCGTAATCATAAAATCCTATGAAGTTGCTCCCGCGCGACGAGCAGTTCTACGACCTTTTCTTGAATCAGATCGCGGTCACGGTGGAGGCCTCCCTGCTGTTGCTGCAGGGGGCCGAAAAAGGCAATGGGCCGCTGGCCACCGCCGCCGCGCGCATCAACGTTCTGGAACAGCAGGGCGATGAGATCATCCACGATATCTACGTCCGGCTGAACCAGACGTTTATCACGCCGATCGATCCCGAGGACATTCAATCGCTGTCCGCCCACCTGGACGACATCCTCGACGGGATCGAGGAATCGGCGCACATCATTGTCGCCTATCGCGTGGACCCCATCCCGCCCACCGTGGTGGAGCTGTGCCGCATCGTGCATTCCTGCGCGAAAACGCTGGAGCTGGCTCTGCTGGCGCTCAGCAACGACGCCCCCCTGCTGGCGCACTGCATCGAGGTGAACCGCCTCGAGGAGGTGGCCGACCAGATTGGCCGCGACGCCGTCGCGGAGTTGTTTCGCAGCGAGAAGGACTGCATCCGGCTGATCAAGCTGAAAGAGGTGTACGACAAGCTGGAGGCCACCATCGACTGCTGCGAGGACGTGGCCGACGCGCTCCAGAACGTGGTTGTGAAAAACAGTTAGGGGGCGGCATGGACTCCACCCTCACTCTGACCGTGGTGATTGTCGGGATCGCTTTGGCGTTCGACTTCATCAACGGCTTTCACGATGCCGCGAACTCCATTGCCACCGTGGTATCCACGCGCGTGCTCACGCCTGGGCAGGCGGTGGTGTGGGCGGCCTTCTTCAACTTCGTCGCGGCCTTCAGTTTTGGCACCGGCGTGGCGAAGACGGTGGGCTCCGGCATGGTAGACCTGCATTTCGTGACGCCGTGGGTGATTATGGCGGGACTCATCGGCGCCATCGCGTGGGACCTGCTGACGTGGTGGTTCGGCCTGCCTACCAGTTCCTCGCACGCGCTGCTGGGCGGGTATGCCGGCGCGGCCATAGCGCACGTCGCTTATACGAAGGGCCTGGCGAGGGCATTCGACGCCATCCTGTGGAACGGCTGGACCATGACGCTGTTGTTCATCGTGGTGGCGCCGCTGATGGGCATGGCGCTCGCGTACGTGTTCATGGTGGTGGTGTACTGGAGCTTCCGCAACGCGACGCCCAGGAAGATGGACAAGTACTTCCGGCGTTTGCAGCTTGTTTCCGCCGCCGCGCTAAGCTGGGCGCACGGCACCAACGATGCGCAAAAGACCATGGGCCTGATCACCGGGGTGCTGGTGACCTCCGGTTACCTGAAGACGTTCCACGTGCCCATCGCGGTGATCCTGGGGGCTCATGGCGCCATTGCTCTGGGAACCCTGAGCGGCGGGTGGAGAATTGTGAAGACCATGGGACAACGGCTGACGCGGCTGAAACCCCGCACCGGTTTCTGCGCCGAGTCCGCCGCGGCCGTCTCCATCCTGTTTGCGACGTGGCTGCGGCTGCCGGTGTCCACCACACACGTGACCGCCGGGGCCATTGCCGGGGTCGGCGCCATCCAGCGTCTGAAGGCCGTTCACTGGGGCGTGGCCAAAGACATCCTGTGGGCGTGGGTGCTGACCATCCCGGCCTCCGCGCTGGTGGGGTGGCTGGCTTTGACGGTGCTGCATTTGTTCAATTCGAAGCTGTGATGGTGGGCGGCGGGTCTGAAGTGGGCAGGCGCGGGCGCGCTGAGGCGGCTGACCAGGCCGGAGCCGCCCCTAGACTAAGCCTGCCAACCGCGCGGCTTCCGCGATCACCGCCGCCAGGTAGAAGCAGAGGGCAGCAGCGGCCGCCAGATCGACTAGTCCCGAACTGCGCAGGTTTCGCCCGGCTCGCGCCTGTCGTAAGGCGCGCCGAGCGATCTCAGCGTGACAACGCGCCCGGACACGGGTTTCCCGTTTCAGATCCGGTTCAATGAACGGCAGACCGGCTAACCGTTGAAGTAGTGGATCATCGTCTTCTGTCATAAGCTCATCTTCCCGCGAACCGTCTCCCTGTACGCGTCCTGGCCCGCAAGGAGCCGTGATATCAACTGCCGCGCCCGGCTCAGGCGTTGCCGGAGAGATTCCGGGCTGATGCCGCACACCAGCGCCGCCTCCAGCGGGCGAAGGCCCTCAACTCCCACAAGCAGCAGCACCTCGCGATACTTGGGCGGCAGCAGCGCCAGGGCCGCCTCCAGACGTTGCTCGAACTCACTCAATGAGGCCATGTCGAGCGGGGATTGGGGGAGCCCGCCTGGCCACAAGAGCGTTAGATCCGCCGTGTAAGACTGTTCTCGGGCTCTATTGCGGCAATGGCTGAAGTACAGGTTACGCGCCACGGTGAAAAGCCACGGGCCGAGGCGAGTATCCGCATTCAGATCCTCGCCGCGCGAGACCAATCGCAGCCATGTTTCCTCCAGCAGATCCTCGGCGACGGAACGGTTCTTCGCCATTCGCGTGAGGAAGTTCAGTAGCCGATAGTTGAAAGCATCGAAGACATCGTCGAAGGCAGTGACGTCCCCGGCTCGCAGACGGCTCACCAGCGCGAATTCGCGTTCCCGCTCCATGAAGTAGATAACGGCGAAGCCCCTGAATCGTGACATTGTCACGTTGCACCTGCCTGGGCGTTATTCCCGAGTGTAACGTTTGCCGTTAATCAAGGAGATGGACATGCGCGGATTTAGTCATGCAGGTTTTGCGTCGCTGTTTGGGTTGCTGATCTGTATCGTTCCCACGATAGCGGGAGCGTGGTTTGCCCTCCGGCCGAGTGAGCGGCTGTTGACCATCATGCGGCCCCTGACACTCGGAGCGGTTTTTGCCGCTCTCTGCAACTTTGTCCTGGCTATCGCCAACGGCTTTGTCGCTGTGAGCATGATGAGTGGACTTGATTTGCCCGCTGTCCGTGTGGTTGGGGCGGTTTTCATGGAGGGTCTGGCGCCGGTGGTGGCCTCCTTTGCAAGCCTGGCGGTCGCCTGGTTCTTTGTCGCGATCGGAATGCGGAGAGCCTGATCCTCCCGATGTGCTTCTATGCGCGAGACAAGGGGAATTCTCCGGGCTCGGATTGGCATGCGTGCAGACTGCCGAGCCGATGTTTTCGGCGAGCATGCCGGGACGCGAAACCGATAGCGGCAGAGGAGGGCGCATGTGTGGCTTGTCGGCCATAGCATAACTAAGGGTCGCGCTCAGACCTCTAATGCGATTTGATCGCTACGGAGCTATTGCTTTCGCGAGCGTTATGGAATCATCATGACTCCAATCGTCGCGCGGCTCTGCCGCAGCGCGGGCAAACGTCCACAGTCGAACGCGCTCGCTGTCCACGGCAAGCAGGTCTGCAATCCGGCGGATCGTCCCGTCTGGGTCCGAGCGCAGTCTCGCGTCACAATTGAACAGGTGTTGCGTCGCATCGTAGGCGGGATCGCCGACGAATGGCTTCGGGTCGATCACCAGCCACGGTTCTCGCTGCGACCGCAGCACGTTGCCGGCGTGCAGGTCGGTCGCCAGCAGTACTTCTGTAGGAGCGGTTCGCGGCAACTCCTTGAACAGGTGGAGACCTTCACGAACCAGACCGGCGTCGGGCCACCGTTCGACGTCCGCCAGTGTCTCGTGAGTCCAATGCTCGGTCATGGCGGATAGAGGGCGAAACGGGTGAGGCTCCGATGGCGAACGCCAGAGCCGACGCAGCAGACACGCGATTACCAGATCTTGCCTGGACTCCGGCAGTGCGCGCAGGGCCGTCCCTGGCTGGCAGCGCTCCAGAAGCATGGCGCCAAGCTCATCGTCAGACTCAAGGAGTCGCACCGTCGGGTCTCCGTCCCAGAATCGTAGACCCTGGAGCTCGTGCCGGGCTTCCATGTGTGGCATGCCGAGCTTCAGTACCGCGGAGGTTCCGTCCGCGAGGGCCACCGGAGCCACCCACGCGCAACTCACGTCCTCGCCATCGAACGGCAAACCGACTGTCAAAGTCCAGCGGCGCTCCAGGTTTCGCAGGGCGTCAGGCAACCGGTCGAGCCATGCAACCCGCTCGGGCGTCTTGCGACAGTTATCCGCCAGCCGCTCTGGGACCTTCCATACCATCCCTTCATTTTGCCCGTTTCCCTGGTAGCGTAGCCCGAACACGGTAGGCCTGGCGGCCGGGCGTCAAATTCCCGATACGCGTTCTCGGAACCTGGAAGTGACCATCTGCACATGCCATTCACGGACCACCTGCGGACCTCGGGCTCGCCGTCGCTCGGCCGCCTGGATGAGCGTTTCGGGGCC
>CAYVPZ010000449.1:0-4703 GCA_964453955.1 uncultured Solibacteraceae bacterium
AGCGGCGACAATCCCTGCCCATTTCAGTATTCGCTTCATCGCGGCATCATCACTCACGGTGCCCCAGCGCTGGTCAGCGCGGCGGGCTGTAGGGCTTGTAAGTGGTGACCTTTGGATGCGTGCGGATATACTGCTGCATCCGGGCCAGGTAGCGGCCCCACTGCGGCGGAAACGCGTCGTAGCCGGCATCGGCCATGAAGTAGTCGTTGTCGCTGGGCGTGTACCAGGCGCCTTCGCCGCCCATCCACGTGGGCGCCACATAGTGGCCCTTCCACGACCACATCACCGAGTGCATGGACGTCTTGCTGTAATTGAACGCGGCGAAGACAATTCCCTGGTAATAGTAGTTGAATTCCCGTCCGAGCATGGGACGGCCCCGGAACACGCATTGCCCTTCCTTATAGGGCGCGCGGAAAAACTTGGAGTCCAGTGACGCGAACAGGTCGCGGTAGTCGGAGTTCGTGAAGATGCTGGCGCCCCAGTCGGGCGGGTCGAAGTTGTATTTTTGCAGCACCAGGTAGATGCGATCGAACAGCCCCTCGGTTTCTCGCTGCAGATCAACTTCGCTGATCTGGTAGATGGTTTCCGCCATGAGCGGTGTCCTCCAGAAACGGAGTATAGCGCGGCGGCGGGCTTACTTGCGCGCGGCCCACGCCAGCCCGTCCGGGCCTCTGCCGGTTCTGACCTCGCCGGTTACTTCGAGGGTCCGCAGATCGATGACGGCAACGCTGTCGCGCGAGTTCAGCGTGGTGTAGACATGCGAGCCGTCGGGCTCCATCAGAAGGCCCTCGGAGTTGCCGGGCAGCGTGATTTTCCTGTACTCCGTGCGCGTGGCCGCGTCGAGCACCAGCAGATGGTTGCCGCTCATATCCGATACGAAGACGTACCTGCCGTCCGGCGTGATCTTCAGACGGTTGGCGGCGCCGGTGGACGGAAGGGTCTGGATCACCTTCCGGGTGGCGACATCGATGACCGAGATGGTGCGGTCCTGCGCGTTGGCAACCCACAGTTCCCTGCCGTCGGGGGTCAGGTCGAAGCCTTCGGATCCGCGGCCGACGGCGATGTTGGTGACGTTCCAGTCGAGCCGGCGGCCAGGGCCGGCGGGCGGCGGAGGACCACCCGGACCACCTGGCATGGGTCCGGGAGGAGGCCCGGGCACGGCGATTCGCTCGATGACGCTGATGGTGGAGGAACTGACATTGGAGGTGAAGATTGTTTGGAGGTCTTTCGAGACGATCACCATGTGAGTACGGTTCTGGCCGGTGCCCAGCACCCAGTCGATCTTTTGCGTGGCCGGATCGTAACGGCCAACCACCTTTGCTCCCTCGGCGGTGAAGTACAATTTGCCGCCCGCGAAGACCAGTCCGTGCGGCGCGCGCAGCGCACCCAGGTCGATGGGGGCCAGCGGTTTCTGCGCGGTCAGGTCGACCACGGCGATGGTGTTGCCGCCAGTTCCGCGGATCGCGCCGTAGTTGGAAATGTACGCGGTTTTGCCGTCGTCCGAGACGGCCACTTCGTGCGGATCGTTTCCGACGGGAACGCGCGCCACGATGGTGAGGGCCGACGGATCGACGATGACCAGAGTGTCCTGCGCTTTCTCGAGGACCAGTAACGCGCGGGCAGGCGTGTCCGCCGCCTGCAGGGCAACGACGCTGAAACAGAGGAGCGAAAGGCAGAGAAGCGGGAGGTGAGCGGGGGCTTTCATAGCCTCTCAGTCTAGCTCTGTTTGGAAGCAGCCAGCCGCGGCGCGGCCGGCAGACCACTCCGGTGGAACTGGCCGACAGACTACCGCGTCACAGGTGTGCTATGACTGCAATCATTCGTCGTGGCGGGCGCGTTTTGTCCGTGGCAGTTGGGATCGCGCTGGCAGCGGCCGCGGCTGTGGCCGGACAGCCTCCCAAAGGAGCCGCCGTAACCCCGGCTCCAGTGCCTGCAAGGATTTTCAGCGGGCGGAAGGTTTTCATTTCCAACCTGGGCGAGGAGAACCTGCAGACCCCACTCGGGATTGTGTTCAGCGGAAACGCCGACCGGGTTTACAACCAGTTCTACGCGGTGATGAAGGACTGGGGGCGATATGAACTGGTGTCCGATCCCGGCGACGCGGACCTGGTTTTCGAAGT
Organism: uncultured Solibacteraceae bacterium; assembly: GCA_964453955.1. Lineage (GTDB taxonomy): Bacteria > Acidobacteriota > Terriglobia > Bryobacterales > Bryobacteraceae > CAWACP01. The sequence goes on from CAYVPZ010000449.1 coordinate 2,121, forward strand.
CGGATTCGCATTCGCCCAGTTGCAGGCGCCCGAGATGGGGCGTCTGCGGCTGGACATCCGGGATCCCCGTAGCAACGTCGTTCTTTGGACGTTCACCGAGTACGTGCAGGTGGCCCTTAGAAAAGGGAATCGCGACAAGAACCTGGACCTGGCGATGGGCGTAATTGTGGCCGGCTTAAAAGATTTAGTGACGCAGGCGGCGCCTGCGCCGAAGCCGTAGGCGCCACATTTTTTCTCTGGTATTCGCGGCCCGGCGGACTTACAATCGGGGCGAAAGGAGTGCCAGATATGCAGGAAGCACAAGCTGTGGCGCCCGCCCTGGAAGCGCCGGCCATTTCCGAAGTGGAAACCCAGGCGGTGCCGGCCAGCGATATCGCCAACCTCGCGTACCGGCTGTGGCAGGAGCGGGGAAGCCCAATTGGATCGCCCGAACAAGACTGGCTCCGGGCTGAGGAACTCCTCACCACCGGGACCTCGGAAACCGGCCAGTAGCTTTAGCCGGGCAGTTTCGAGCCACCTCCCGCGAGTCTCCGCGTGCCTTCCTACGGCGCGCAGGGGAAGTATTTTCACCATTATTTCAACAACAGGCGAAGCTGGCGCATCAGGTGGACCCTTGCCGCGAAACCCGCCAGCAGGGCCAGCGTAAAAGGAAACGCGGCGACGCGGGTGAGCGTTCGGAAGCCGCCTTCTCCGGCCACACCGGCTCGCGAGGCGAAGAGTTTGCCGATGAAACGGAGGCTGCCGCAGTCGAACCAGAAGTAATCGCCATTCTCGTTCACGACGAGAACCTTCGCCGGAACAAGCGCGGCGAGGGCGAACTTGTAGCGCGCCAGATACGGCTCGCCCGAACAGATGATGGCCAGGATGCCGTAGTGGCGGGAGCGCAGGTGGCCGACGAGCCGGCGGCGGGACGCACCATCGGGATAGTCGAAACTGCGCAGCACCCGCCCGCGCTCGGCGCGGAAGGCGTTGGGCGCGCCCTCCAGGCAGGTCAGAATGTCGACGGTTTCCGCCGAGTGCCGGCCATAGAATGACGCCAGCACTTTTTCGGCGATGGCGCGCGAGCCGCTCTCCACCAGCAGCACGCGCGTGAAGGGCACGGCGCGCCGGCTCAGGAATCTAAACACCCCAGCAGTAGTCCTCAACCACCTTTTCTATTGTTTCATCGCGCTCGGTGAGGCGCATCAGCTCCAGGCGAATGGCGTCCAGCAGAGCGCGCCAGCTCGCCTCGATGATGTTGTCGGAGACGCCCACGGTGGCCCAGCTTTTGCGATGGTCGCTCCATTCCACCAGGACGCGCACCTTGGCGGCGGTGCCCTTCTTGGTGTCCAGCACGCGGACCTTGTAGTCGGTGAGGCGGACCTGGGCGATGGAAGGATACAACAACGACAGGCACTGCCGCAGGCACACATCCAGCGCGTTCATGGGGCCGTGGCCGGTGGCAGTGGCCGAGTGCACGGTGTCCTGGATCTTCAGCATGATGGTGGCGGTGGTCTGGGTGTCGTCGGTGGTGGTCATGCGCGTGGCCACCTCGTAATTCACGACGTCGAAGAAATGCAGACCCGGGCGGAGGGCCTCGCGGACCAGCAGCTCGAAGGTGCCCTCGGCCGCCTCCAGTTCATAGCCATCGTGCTCGAGCTGCTTGATGCGCTCCAGCAGCCCCTGGCGGGCCTGGTCGTCCAGGCGCTCGCCGAGCCCGTGCTGCTTCAGCTTGTAGAGCACGTTGCCGCGTCCGGAAAGATCGCTCAATAGCACCCGCTGGCGGTTGCCCACCGCTTCCGGCTTGATGTGTTCGTAGGTGCTGGCGTCCTTCAGCACGGCGCTGACATGCACGCCGCCCTTGTGCGCGAACGCGCTGCGGCCCACATAGGCGCGATCGTTGGGCAGCGGAAGATTGGCCAGCTCGGCGATGAAGCGCGCCACCGAGGTGAGCTTCTCCAGGTTGTCGCGGCCGATCGAGTTGTGGCCCAGCTTCAGCTCGAGATTGGCGATGATGGAACACAAATTCGCGTTGCCGCAGCGCTCGCCGTAGCCGTTGAAGGTGCCCTGCACATGCGTGCAGCCGGCCTCCACGGCGGCGATGGCGTTGGCCACGGCCATGTCGGCGTCGTTGTGCGGGTGAATGCCCAGCACCCCGTCGAAGCGCTTGCGAACCTCGGCCACCGCTTCCACCAGACGGCCCGGAATGGTGCCGCCGTTGGTGTCGCACAGCACCAGCGCATCGGCCCCGGCCTCTTTGGCCGCCTCCAGCGTGCGCAGCGCGAAATCGGGGTTGGCGAAAAACCCGTCGAAGAAGTGCTCGGCGTCGTAGAGCACCTCGCGGCCGTGGTCCTTCAGGAAGCGCACGGTTTCCGAAATCAGCGCCAGGTTCTGCTCCTCGCTGATGCCCAGCGCGCGGGTGGTGTGAAAGTCCCAGCTTTTTCCGAAGATGCACGCCGTGGGAGTCTCGGCTTCAATCAGCGAACGCACGTTGGGGTCGCGGTCCACCGGGTTCTTTGCGAAGCGCGTGGAACCGAACGCGGTGAGGCGGGCGTGGTGAAGTTTCTCCTCTTTGGCGCGTTTGAAGAACTCGCGGTCCTTGGG
>CAYVPZ010000450.1:0-4693 GCA_964453955.1 uncultured Solibacteraceae bacterium
ACGCCGTCGAAGCGGTTGCCGAGTTGCACGGCGCGGGTTATGAAGTTGCGGCCATCGAGACCAGCGTCCGCGCCGTGGACTTGTTTGACTGGGCGCCCGCCTTCCCCGTCTGCCTGGTCTTCGGCCACGAAGTGGACGGCGTCCGGGGCGAACTGCTGGAACGGTGCGACACGCACGTGCGCATTCCCATGCTCGGCCACAAGCATTCGCTCAATGTGGCCACCGCCGGCGGCGTGGTGATTTTCGAGCTGCTGCGGAAATACCGGCGGCTAACGGAGCTTTAGAATGGCGTGGTCGCCCGCCGGCCCGGTCCACTCCAGCGCGAGCGATTTGATCTTCTTCGCCTTGATGTCGGAGGCGAAGAACACACAGCCCTTGATGGGCCGGTCGGAGGACGCGTCGGGCAGGGCCACCAGGGAGATCTGGTGGTCGGGCGCATCGTCCTGGTTCGGGTTCACCGTGCCGTCGTCGGGGGACTTGCCGCGGGGGTCGTTGGGGAAACGGCCGACCGGCCGCGTCTGACTGTTAATCCCGATGTCGCCGACGCCATTGCCCACGGTGGCGCCCCCCGAAAGGCCGCTCGATTCGCCGCTCCAGTCGGGGTACTTCAGCGAAGCCGCCACCATCCCCGGGGACTGCGCCACCAGTATGGAACTGTCGCCGTTCAGGTGCAGCGTGAACTGACCGGCGGAGACCTTCTGAGCGCCGCCGGGCTTGGGGAAGACGCCGACGTCCACCACAAGGTAGCCCTTGGCGAAGTAGTAGCCGTGCGCAAACGGGATGTTGTGCACCAGGAATTCGGCACCGACGTCCGCCTGTCCGGCGCTGGCGCTTACCGGGTAGTCGGCGGCCTTCTGGCGGTCCGCCGTCGCGCTCTGGCCCGCCGCCAGCGAGGCACAGGCCACCAGAATCAGCAGAGCCCTCATACGCCGAGTGTACCGCCCCGCCACGCTACATTGGTTTCATGCAGATCCCCATCTATCAGGTGGACGCTTTTTCCGGGCGGGCGTTCGCAGGCAACCCGGCGGCCATCTGCCCGCTCGAGGCCTGGCTGTCCGATGAGCTGATGCAATCCATCGCCGCCGAAAACAACCTGTCGGAAACCGCGTTCTTTGTGCCCGAGGGCGAAGGCTACCGGCTGCGCTGGCTTACTCCCGCCACCGAGGTGGATCTCTGCGGCCATGCCACCCTGGCGGCGGCGTTCGTCGTTTTTCGCCATCTGGCGCCGGAGCTCGAGCGCGTGGTGTTCCAGACCCGCTCCGGCCCGCTCATAGTGTCGCGCGACGGGGATCGGCTGACCATGGAGTTCCCCTCGCGGCCCCCGGTTGCCGTGGAAGCCCACCGGCAGCTTATCCCGGCGCTGGGGATGCAGCCGGTGGAGGTGCTGGCCGCGCGCGATTACATGCTGGTCTACGAAACCGAAGAGCAGGTGCGCGCACTCAAACCGGACATGGCGAGGCTGACCGAGGTGGACCGCTTCGCCGTGATCGTGACCGCGCCGGGCCGCGATTGCGATTTCGTGTCGCGCTTCTTCGCGCCGTCGAAGGGCGTGCCGGAGGACCCGGTGACCGGCTCGGCCCACTGCACGCTGATTCCTTACTGGTCGCGACGCCTGGGCAAAAAGCAGTTGTTTGCGCGGCAGGTTTCTCCGCGCGGGGGCGAGTTGTGGTGCGAAGACCTGGGCGAGCGCGTGCTGATGTCCGGGCAGGCGGTGGAGTTTCTCAGCGGGACGATTACGCTGTAGGGGAGCTTTTCCGCACCGCTTTTTCTATCACCGCGAGGTTCTCGCGGGCGGTTCGCTCCCAGGTGAACTGGCGGACGTGCGCGCCGGCGGCGGTGGTGTCCGGCGGGGCATCCAGCAGGCGCAGAATGGCTTCGCGGATGGCCGAGTCGCTGGCGGCCTCGAACAGGGTCACGCAGCCGCCGGTGGTTTCGCGAAAGGGCGGGATGTCCGAGCACGCCACGGGCACGCCCGCGGCCATGGCCTCCAACACGGGCATGCCGAAGCCCTCGAATGTCGACGGCTGGATCACCGCCCAGGCGGTGCGCAACAGCTCGCGAATCTGCTCCCGCGGCACCCAGCCGGTGATCCGCGCGCGGTCGCCGATGCCCAGCGATGCGATCAGCGCATCGAGGTGCTTCGCGTGGAACCCGCGCAGGCCGGCGATGACCAGATCGAAATCGGAGCGGCCCAGAGCAGCCCAGGCGCGCAGCAGGCGGTCCAGATTCTTGTGCGGGTGCAGCGTCGACAGGCACAGGAGGAAGCGTTTCGGCTCCCGTCGTCCGGCCAGCACGAACAGCTCCGGCTCGACGCCGAGGTGGATCACCGTTGAATCCACGCCGTAGTATCGCCGCAGATCGTCGCGCGTGGCCGCGGAATCGGCAATCAAGGCGCGGGAGCGATGCGCGGCGCCCCACAGCAGGAATTGCCAGGCGGGCAGATCGAACCACCGGAAATACTCGGGATGGCGTTTGTGTTGCAAATCGTGAAACACTGTGACGTTCGGACAAGGGCACAACAGCGGGCAGGTGAAGCCCGGATTGAACAGGACATCCACACGCCGGCGAGCGGCCTCCACGGGCAACACCAGTTGTTCCCACAGAATGCGCGCCGGACGAACGGCGGCGCGAACGGCCTGCGGCGCGTGCACGAAGTTGGGCGCCGGGGGCACCAGATCCGCGCCGGTTTCGCGATTGGTGAAGACCACCCAGGTGTTGGCGCGATCCACCGCAGCCGCGGCGGTCAGCAGATTGCGCAGGTAAATCTCCGTGCCGCCCACCCCGCCGGGGATCAGATACAGCGCGTTCACCCCGATGCGGAGCGCCATTACCGCGTGCCGGCAGCCTGCTCCGCCTGGGCGAGCATGGCGGGAAGCTGTTCGTTCGCGGGGTCGATGGCCAGGCCCCGTCGAAATTCGGCGGCCGCGCGCGCCGGGTCGCCCTGTTTGAAGTACACGGCGCCGCGGTACTGGTAGATCAGCACCTGCCGCGGGTCGATCTTCTCGGCGTTGTCGAGGGCAGCGAGTGCCTCGGGGAACCGGCCGGCCCTTCCCTCGGCCATGGCGATCTGGGTGTAGACGTAAGCGGTGGGTTCCATGGCCGCGGCCCGCTGCAGTTTCGCGAGGGCCTCGTCGGTGCGGCCCGCGTAGGCGAGAGCGATGCCCCAGTCCACCAGCAGATCGAACCGCGGCTTCCTGATCCGCCCGGCTTTTTCGTACGCATCCACCGATTCGGGGAACCGTCCCACGTCATAATACGCGTGGGCCAGTTGGAATTGCGGCCGCACCTTGCCCGGCGACCCGGCGGCCGAATCCTGCCACATGGCGATCTTGTCGCCCCAGAGCTGATTGCGCTGCCACGCGGCCCACGCCTCCACGGCAACGATCAGCGCCAGAGTCACCGTCAAAACCCGGCGGGTGGCGCGCCATCGCCGCAGCAACTCCAGCACGATGAAAACCAGGCCGATGAAGGGCAGGTAGAGGCGGCGCTCCACCAGCGGGTCGAGGATAGGCACGAAGGAGGACGTGGGGGCAATCAGGATGAGGAATGCGAACCAGCCGTAGCTGGCCAGCGGCACACGGCGGCGGTACAGCCAGGCGGCCGCCGTCACCATGAGCAGCGCCAGCAGGCCGAAGACCGCGCCGTGATCGGTGAGCGAGCGCGAGATGGCGAAATCGTAGTCGATATTCTGGTGAATTGGCAGGACGAATTTGCCGAGGTAGACCCAGATGGCGCGGCACTGGGTGAGAAAATACTGGATCGGAGTGACGCCGCGGACGTGGAATCCGGCCGTGGAGGCGCGGACCAGCACCGCTATCAGCGCCACGCCGCCGGCCATTGCCAGCGCCGCCATGGGGACGTACAATCGCCAGTTGCGCGCGATGCCGCGGATCGAGAAACCGGGGTTCCAGTAATAATCGGTGAGCAGCAGCAGCGCGGGCAGAACCAGGGTGTGCTCTTTCGTAAGGCAGGCGGCGCCGAATATCGCCAGCACGGCCAGGCTGGCGCCCCACGAGATATCTTCCCGGCGCCGCCACAGGAAAACGGCAAACGCGAGGTACACGAAGAAGACGCTGAGCGTTTCCGAACGGCTGGCGACGTAGGATACCGACTCGGTCTGCAGCGGATGAAAAAGAAACAGCGCCGCGCCGAAGGCCGCCAGCGTGCGGCGGCGCCAGAGGTCCATGTCCAGTTTCGCGAGAATGCGGCTGGCGATGGCAAATACCAGCGCGCCGTTCAGAATGTGAATCACGACATTCACCACGTGGTAGGCGAATGGCTCGTGTTTGCTGATTTGAAAGTTGAGCCAGAAGCTGAACATGAGCAGGGGCCGGACGCCGTGCAGCCAGAGCCACAAAGGCGTGTCGTCCCAGCCGGGGAGCATGTAGGGGAGGTAGGAATCGTCCAGCAGAAAGGGGCCATTGAGCGCGGGGCCGTAGACGGCGAAGACGGCCGCGGCGGCGCCGAAAAACGCCAGCAGCCAGAGCCAGCGCTTCGGGAGCTCGGGACGCTCGGGACGGTCGGCCACGGCGGCCAGCACCGTCCGGCCGGAACCACCGGAGCCGCCACGCCGCGAACGGACGGGCTTCGGCGGCGTTTTCGGCGCGCCTTTATTGCCCATCATCGAGAGCCCGAAGATGAAATTCCAGAATGGCCACCCGCTGGGTCAGCGCGATGTTGGAGTCCTTGAGGC
>CAYVPZ010000451.1:0-1762 GCA_964453955.1 uncultured Solibacteraceae bacterium
GACGCCCTGTTAGCGCACTCCCTCGACTGTATCCGGCTCCGTCGCGCTTGTCAATCCATTCGCACCCCTCCATTCCGCGCCAGTTACGTGTCCAGACTGGGGAGCCACCGCTCGGCGATGCGATTGGGGACCGACCGCCCGCCATCGGCAATGGTCCTTGCTCCCGGCATGAATATACAATACTGTGATATGAGGATGAGATTCACCTGGGGCCCCGCGAAGGCCGAGAGAAATCAGCGGGTGCATGGGATCTCGTTCCAGACAGCGGCGGAAATCTTCGGCGATCCGAATCACGTGGTGGGAGACAACTACTTCATCGAGACCGATGGAGAGCAGCGTTATCAGGTCATCGGGATGACCCGGAAGCTGGTCCTGCTTCTCGGCGTGTTCGTGGGCCGTCGCCAACCAGATGTCGAAGTCATCCACCTGATCTCGGCACGAAAGGCAGTTGATTATGAAGAAAGCATCTACAAACGACCAATTCCGCTAAGCGGCTGAAAATCAGCGGGAAAACGAGGGAAGCCTATGGGAAGCGAGACCCCGGGCTCGACCATGCCGCGGATGCGCCGCGGTTACCCCCCGGCTATTGGAGCAACGCAGTGATTGGCAAGTACTATCGCCCCCTCAAGACCCAGATCTCGTTCCGAATCGATAATGAGGTTCTGGATTGGCTCAAATCAAAGGGCCACGGCCACCTGAGTCGGATCAACGAAATTCTCCGCCAGCGCATGGCGCGGGAGCGGCCTTAAGCGAATCCCCCGGCCTTCTCAAACGCCCCGGCCAGCCGGAACATGCCCGCTTCGTCGAAGTGGCGCGTCAGAATCTGCATACCCACCGGCAGCCCCGCCGCGGTCGCGCCGCAGGGAACGCTCATGCAGGGAATCCCGGCCAGCGAGCCGGTGATGGTGTAAATATCCGACAAATACATGTCCAGCGGGTTGTCCATTTTCTCGCCCAGCTTGAACGCCGGGAAAGGCGACACCGGCGTTACCACCGCGTCCACCTCGCGGAACGCCTCGGCGAAATCGCGCGCCACCAGCGCCCGCACTTTCTGGGCTTTCAAATAATACGCGTCGTAATAACCGCTGCTCAGAACATAGGTGCCCAGCATGATGCGCCGCTTGCATTCGGCCCCGAAGCCCTCGCCGCGGGTGTTCCGGTACATGTCGGTGAGGGTCTCGCTGTGCGATGAGCGCATGGTGTAGCGCACGCCGTCGTAGCGCGCCAGGTTGGCGCTGGCTTCCGCGGTGCAGATGATGTAGTAAGTCGAAATCGCGTACTTCGTGTGCGGCATGGCGATGTCGCGCACCTCGCACCCGAGCGATTTCAGCACCTCCACCGCGCCGGCAACGCGGTCGCCCACCTCCACGCGCAGGCCCTCGAAGTACTCGCGCGGGAGGCCGATCTTCATCCCTCTCACCGGCCCCTTCAGCGCGGCCTCGAAATTGGGCACGGGGGCGAATACGGAGGTTGCGTCCATCTCGTCCCGCCCGGCGATCGTCTCCAGCAGGATGGCCGCATCCCTCACCGTCCGGCCGAACGGGCCAATGTGATCGAGCGAGCTGGCGAAGGCCACCAGACCGTAGCGTGAAACCCGTCCGTAGGTGGGCGTCACCCCCACCACGCCGCAGAAGGAAGCGGGCTGGCGGATGGAGCCGCCGGTGTCCGAGCCCAGCGCCACCACCGCCGTTCCCTGCGCCACCGCCGCCGCCGACCCTCCGCTGGAGCCGCCGGGAACACGGTCGAGCGCGCGCGGGTTGCG
>CAYVPZ010000451.1:1772-4692 GCA_964453955.1 uncultured Solibacteraceae bacterium
CGGCCCAGACGCCGAGTTTTCGGTGGAGGAGCCCATGGCGAACTCGTCGCAATTGGTCTTGCCGATAATCACCCCGCCGGCCGCCTCCAGCCGCGCGATGGCCGTGGCGTCGTAGGGAGGCGTGTAGTTCGCCAGCATCTTCGAAGCGCAGGTAGTGCGCAGGCCGGCGGTGAGAATCACGTCCTTTACGGCGACGGGGACGCCCGCCAGGGGTCCCGGATCGGCGCCTTGGGCAAGCCGGCCGTCCACGCGCCGCGCCGCGGCGAGAGCGCGCTCCGGCGAGAAACGCAGATACGCACCGGTCTTCGGGTTCTCCGCTTCGGCGTGGCGGAGCGCGGCTTCGGCCAACTCGACTGCGCTGAACTCGCGGGCCTGCAATCCGTCCCGAATGCGCGCGATGGTGAGATCGGCGATTTCCGCGCCGGTCATCGTTCAATCACCAGCGGAACCTTGAAGCATCCCGCGGCGGCCAGCGGCGCATTGGCGGTGGCCACCTCGCTGCCGAGCGTGGGCCGCACCAGATCCTCGCGCAGGGTGGCCGCTTCCGGGGCGTCGAACAGCACCTGAGCCATGGGCTCCACGGCGCTGGTGTCCAGCTCGTTCAGCGCGTCCACGTGGGTGAGAATCTGGTCCAGTTCCGCGGACATGCGCTCCACCTCGTCGTCGGTGAGCCGCAGGTTCGCCAGATCGGCCACGTAGCGAACCTCTTTTTCTGTAATCTTCACGAAACGGCCTTCTTTCGGCCCTGCTTGTAGAGAGTGCGAAAAATGGGGTCGCGAATGCTGTCGGCTTCTTCATCCGCCGAGGCGCTGGCGGCCATCTGCGGCGGACGGCGCGGCACCCGGGGCGCTATCCGGAACTCCAGCTCTTCCACGATGCCCGGCCCGATCACGGCTACGATGCGCGGCAGAATCTGCTCGCGCATCTGGTGAAGCTGCTTCTGCCAGACCGCGTCCTCCACCTCGATCACCAGGCGCGTGCGCACCAGCGTGACCGCGTTGGTCCGCGACGCCAGCCGCTCGCCCACCGCCGCGGGCCAGGCGGCTACCGCAAGCTGGTCCGGCGCGAGGCTGGCGCCGCGAAGCTTCGCGATGGTGGCGATGGATTTTCCGGCCCGTTCCATATGCTGGCTGAAGCATCGATTCTAACATCCGCGGGCGGCGCAGCCGTCTCCGCCACGGGGCCTCGCCTCCTACATCGGCAGCACGGCCGCGGCCACCGGCTTCGAACCCACCGGAATCATATTCAGCAGCGGCGACATCCGCCCCAGCAGCGGCGATACGTTGGCGCGTCGGTGGGTGAGCGCCGGTATCCACAGCACCGCCATGTCTCCGGAATCCTGATTCAGCACCAGCGCGTACTGGTTGTCCGGGGTGATGGTGATGAACGACGGATTGGTGCCCGCCGGCGCCACCCCCAGCAATCTGCGCGACTCGATATCGAAAATGCTGATGTCGCCCGATTTCGAGTTGGCCACGAACAGCATCGTGGATGACGCCGCCATCGCGCCCGGCGATCGTCCCGCCAGCACCGTCTCGCCGATTTGCGGCGTGTAGTACGGATAGGCGATCACCACCGCGTCCATGCCCTCGCCGGTGATGAACAACTGGCCGCCGTCGGCGTTGAAGCAGAAGTGCTCCGGGCGCACCGCCAGCGGAAGTTTCGTGATCAGCCGGCCGGAGGGCACCTGCAGCGCCTGCAGCATCTGCCCGCTCACGTCGGCCACCAGCAGGTTCTCCAGCTTCTTCGGAGTGCCCAGGAATCGCAGCGTTCCGGTTTCCGCGGCGATGGTCTCCGCTGGCGCGGCGCGCCGCGCGGCAAGGTCGATCAACTGGATGGCGCCGGTCTTCCCATAACTCACCGCGACGTGCGAGTCCGTGGGCGCCACGTCGAAATCGAACGGGTCGCCGCCGAGCGCCGCGGACCACTCCACGCGAAACTCCGCCAGCAGCACCGATACCAGCCGCCGCGGATCGCGGCAGAGTACGTAAATGCGCCGGCCATCCGCGGAGAGCCGCATGGTCACCGCCGAGCGCGCCACGGGCAGGGTGCGGCCCAGTGCCAGTCGGTCGGCGCGAATCTCGTGGACCAGCCCGTTGTCGGGCGTGAGCGCGTACGCGGCCTGCCGGGCCGGGTCGGCAACGATGGCCGTGGGCGCGCCGTCAAGACGGATGTAACGGGTTACCGCGAACAGCGTCAGATCCACGGCGGCGATGGCCCGGCCTTCCTGGTTGGCCACGAACGCGTAGCCCGAGAACGCCCGGTGGCGGCGGCAGGATCCCAGCAACGCGGCCGAGCCCAGCGCGAGAAATGTCCGGCGGCTGACCAACCTTCATTGTAGTGGGGACGCCCGGCGCGCCCCGCAATATCATGCAAAATCAGCGACTTCGCTTTGGGGGGGGCGAAAGCGATATGGTATTATTCGTCAGGACTGCCCTGAGCCCTCCCAGAGTCTGCAGCCCCGCTCATTCCAAGGAGTCCGCGAGCCATCTTCATGAACGTCCGCTCTGTTTTTAGTCTGTTTTCCTCGGATCTGGCCATCGACCTTGGCACCGCGAATACGCTGGTCTTCGCCAAGGGGAAAGGCATCGTCGTCAACGAGCCCTCCATCGTCGCCATCAACAAGACCAATGGCGAAGTGGAGGCGGTCGGCAAGGAAGCCAAGGACATGCTCGGCCGCACGCCGGGCAATATCGTGGCCATTCGCCCCATGAAGGACGGCGTGATCGCCGATTTCAAAGTCACCGAGCGCATGCTGAACTACTTTATTCAGAAGGCGCACGGACGTAAAATGCTGGTCCACCCGCGCATCGTGATCGGCGTGCCCAGCGAAATCACGCAGGTGGAGAAGCGCGCAGTCATGGACTCCGCCTATCGCGCCAAGGCCAGCGAAGTGCACCTCGTGGAACAAGCCATGGTG
>CAYVPZ010000452.1:0-4689 GCA_964453955.1 uncultured Solibacteraceae bacterium
ACGACGTGCGCGCCACCGAGTTCGAGGTCCATCGCCAGTTGAACAAGATCGGCAAACCGGTGGACCGTGGCGAGTTCGGCATGACCCCGCCCACCGTGAACGCCTATTACAATCCGCAGGAGAACAACATCAATTTCCCTGCCGGCATCCTGCAGCCGCCGTTTTACAGCAACGCAGCCGACGATGCGGTCAACTTTGGCGCCATCGGCGCGGTGATAGGACACGAACTGACCCACGGTTTCGATGACCAGGGCCGCAAGTTCGACGGCCAGGGTAACCTGCGCGACTGGTGGACAAAGGAGGACGCGGAGGCTTTCGATAAGCGCGCCCAGTGCCTGATCGATGAATACTCGAAGTTCAAACCCGTGGATGACGTGCACCTGAACGGCAAACTCACGCTGGGCGAGAATACCGCCGACAACGGCGGCATCCGTCTGGCCTTCGCCGCCCTGATGAACACTCTCGATGGGCACCCCGGCCAAACCATCGACGGGTTCACGCCCCAGCAGCAGTTTTTCCTCGGCTTTGCGCGGGTCTGGTGCAGCAAGCGAACCGAGGAGTTTGACCGGATGCTGGCCACGGTGGATCCGCACTCTCCGGAGAAGTTCCGCGTGAACGGTGTGCTTCAGAACGTGCCGGAATTTCAGAAGGCGTTCGCCTGCAAGGTGGGTCAGCCCATGGTGGCCGCTCCCGCCTGCCGGGTCTGGTAAAGGAAGGGACCATGAGACAACGAGTCGCTTTGTTCGCTCTTCTTGGCGCGGCCGCACTCACTGCCGCTGCGCTTGCGCCGGCGCCCCCAGGTTATCACGTCATCCGCAAGATCCATCTGGGCGGTGAAGGCTTCTGGGACTATCTGACCGCGGATTCCGCGGGGCGCCGCCTGTACGTCTCGCATGGAACCCATGTCATGGTGGTGGATCTGGACACCGACAAGGTGGTGGGCGATATTCCCGATACCCAGGGCGTGCACGGTATCGCCATCGCCGCCGATCTCAATCGCGGTTTCACCAGCAACGGCCGGACCAACGACATCACCATCTTCGATCTCAAAACCCTGGCCGTCGTCGGCAAAGTACCGGCGGGCACAAATCCGGATTCCATCGTGTTCGACCCAGCCTCGAAGCGCGTCTTCGCCTTCAACGGCCGCAGCAGCAGCGCTACCGTGATTGACGCCGCGGCGGGGACGGTGGCGGGCACCATCCCGCTGGCCGGCAAACCGGAGTACACGACCGCGGATGGCGCAGGCAAGGTCTACGTCAATCTCGAAGATAAAAGCCAGGTGGTGGAGATTGACAGTCAGAAAATGGCGGTGCTGCATACGTGGCCGCTGGCGCCTTGTGAGAGCCCGTCCGGGATGGGCATCGACGCGGCGCACCATCGTCTGTTCATTGGCTGCCACAATCGGGTGATGGCTGTGATGGACGCCTCCTCGGGCAAGGTGCTGGCCACGCCTCCCATCGGCCCGGGTGTGGATGGCAACGGATTCGACCCCGGCGGCGGGTACGGCTTCAGCGCCAATGGCGGCGACGGCACGCTCACCGTGGTGGGCGAAACCGCTCCGGGCAAATTCGAGGTGGTGGAATCGGTGCCCACCCAGCGCGGCGCACGCACCATGGCCGTGGACCTGAAGACGCACAACGTCTACCTGCCGGTGGCCGAGTTCGGCCCGCCGCCCGAGGCCACCCCGGACAATCCACATCCGCGGCCGAGCGTGGTGAAGGACAGCTTTACCCTGATGGTTGTCGGACGTTAGGCAGTTTGCTATCCTGGTATCTGTACCGAACTGTAAGGATTCGATTTAGAAGATGGCAAATACCATATCCGCTCTGAAGCGGGTGCGACAGACGAGGCGCCAGACGGTGGTGAACCGCATGCGCAAGACGCGGTTGCGCCACGGTTTACGGGAACTGCGCCGCCGGATTGAGGCGAAAGACGCCTCGGGCGCCGCCGAACTGCTTCCCGGCACGTTCTCCATCGTGGACCGCGCCGCCAAGTGGGGCATTATCAAGAAGAACACGGCCGCAAGGTACAAGAGCCGAATTGCCGCTCGCCTGCGCGCCCTGACCCCGGCCACCGCATAGTTCCCTCCGGAACATCCCGGTGGTAACCTGTCCTGACGGGGCGACGTCGGGTAACTGAAGCTGTTTCAGCCGTTTCACGGGGACAACTTACAATTCCTTGGAGGGCCGATATGCGGACAAGCTACGCGGCGCCCGGCATCAGCGTTTTGATGCTCGGGTGTGTCGCTGTTTTTGGCGCCGATTCCTGGCAGAACAAGGCGCCCTCGGACTGGACGGCCGATGAAGTCACAAAAATCCTGAACGATTCGCCGTGGTCCCAGCAGGTCAAGCTGGAATCGAGCGGGGGCCAGCGCGGCAACGGCATGGGCCGAGGTGGTGGTATGGGCCGCGGAGGCGGTATGGGTGGTATGGGCGGCGGCGGTGGCTGGGGTGGAAGCGGCGGCGGTGGTGGTGGCGGTGGCGGCAGCGGCGGCGGCGGTGGTGGTCAGGGCGGCGGCTGGGGCGGAAATGGCGGTGGCGGCGGTGGTCAGGGCGGCGGCACTACCTCCGGCAGGCCCACTTCGGTGCTGGTGCGTTGGCAAAGCGCCCTGCCGGTGCAACAGGCCCTTGCCAAACAGAACGGCGGTTCTTCAACCACCGATGCCCAGGCCCAGCCGGCTGCGGCTCCGGCTGCGGCTCCGGCTGCTGCTGCGGACAGCGAGTATGTGATCGCTGTGGCGGGACTGCCCAACTGGTCGGGACAGCGCAGGCGAAACGCCGACAGCGACGATAGTCAGAATTCGAGTACCGGCGACGAGGACCGGCAGGCGGCCATGCTCGACCGTCTGAAGGAGAGCAGCACGCTGACCGCGAAGGGCAAGTCTCCCTTAGGGCCCGACAAGGTGGAGCGGGCCACCGACGGCTCCATGCTGTTCTACTTCCCGAAATCGGATGCGCTATCGCTCGACGACAAAGAAGTGGAGTTCACCACGCGCGTGATGGGACAGGACCTGAAGCACAAATTCAAGCTGAAGGACATGACCTATCAGGGCAAACTGGCCCTCTAAACCGGCTCTGAAACTAAGACTTGCAGAGGATTTGCAGCCGCGAGGCGACTTCCGACTTCAACTCCTCCGGGTCGTCGGAGATGCGTGCGCGCGCCGCCGGCGGCAATAGCTCCAGGGCGTCGGCGAAGCTGGGAAGCTCCGGCAGCACGAGCACCCCGAACCCGAGAGCGTCGGCCATCGCATCGGCCACATGAACCAGTTGGACCAGCCCAAAGGGCTCGCCGTTCAGTTTGTCGTGGTGATGGGCCACCGCTTCGCGCAGTTCCGCGGGCAGGTCCATTTTCTCGGTAAGCCAAATGCCCGCCTGGCAGTGGTCCACATCGAACAACTCTCGTTCTGTGTGCATCAGATCGTAGCCGTTGGTCTGGGATACCGCCAGCATGTTCGCGAACGGCTCCGGGTACTTCACCAGCAGCGCCAGACGACCGATATCCCGCAGCAACCCGGCGGTATAGGCCAAACCCGGTTCGATGCCACAAGGACGAGCCAGTTTCTCGGCAAGCAACGCGCCGGCCAGACTATTCTGCCAGCAGCGTTGCAGGGCAACCACCTTCAACACCGGTTTCAGGTGCTTCCCAAATGCGCGGGTCAGGCTGATCCCCTTGATCCGTTCCAGTCCGAGAACGACAATCGCGTGCGTGATGCTCTTCACCTGGCTGCGCAGCCCGAACGCCGGAGAATTCGCAATCTGGAGCACATCGGCCGCGAATACAGGCTCCGACGAGATGAACCGCCCCACTTCGTTCAGGTTTACGTCCTCTCTTGAGACCACCTGCAACAACTGGGTAGCGACGGCGGGAAACGGCGGCAGGTTCTCCAACGCCCACGGCGTCTTTCCTTCCGGCGCCACCCCCGGGGAGGCGGTCGACTTCCCTGCGGCATGGGCTGCTGCTTCTTCAGTTCTCGTCACCACTTTCTCCTTCCGAACGCTACACTCAATCCGAGCGTAAGACCTTGCCCGGCGACCCGGCTTCCACTGGTCTTATCGGCGGGTTCTGTGCGTTTTTGTATGGCGGGAAAAGCTACCGCTTCCGGTCCCTGATAGAATCTATGAGGATAATGCGGGTAGCAGTTCTACTTCTGGCCCTGGGGCTGATTTCCACAGCCGCGTCTGGCGCGTCGCAGGCGTCCACCACGAAGAAACCCGGCGCCCGGGCGGCGCGGCACAAATACGGCCATTCCCACGCTCGCCCACAATCCGCCAGGCGCAACCTGCCGGCGGCGCCCACGCCCGAGCGTTACCAGGAAATCCAGCAGGCGCTGGCGGCGCGCGGCTACTACAAGGGCCCGGTAGACGGCGCGTGGGACGCCGGTTCGGTGGACGCTCTCAGGCGCTTCCAGATGGATCAAAACTTGACGCCCGACGGCAAGCTCACCTCGCTCTCACTGATTGCCATGGGATTGGGTCCCAGGCGTTCCGGCGGCCTAACCCCTGCCGCCCGGCCCACCATCTTTCCCCTGGACACGCCGATAACATCGGTTGCGCCGGTTACCGTGCAGTCCAACCCCGCGCCGGCTCCACAAGCGCCGGCGGGAGCGCACTAACAGACCAAACAATATGATTATCGGTGTTCCGAAGGAAGTGAAAGACCACGAGACCAGAGTGGGTCTTGTTCCCGGCA
>CAYVPZ010000453.1:0-4686 GCA_964453955.1 uncultured Solibacteraceae bacterium
CAGGCCACATGGCGATGCGTGGACGCCTGCCACAGCTCCACGTTGCGCCGGATCTCGTGGCAGCTTGCACAGGCGGTTCCGTCCCCGCGCTGGTAATAGTGATCGGCGCCAATAATCGCGGCAACGGCGATAACAAGAACTGCAGCGGCCAGCGCGGCCAGGATGCGCTTCACGAGCGCAGCCCCGTTCCCCGCCACATGCGCAGAATGCCCGCCGACGCGTAGTAGGACACGGCCATGATGGTGAGCGCCGGATTGAACCCGCCGTTGGTGACGTGGACGCTGCCATCCACCACGAAAACATTATCCAGATCGTGAATCTGGCAATGGCGATTCACCACCGATGCTTTGGGGTCGTCGCCCATGCGGCACGTGCCTGCCTGATGCTGTCCTCCGCTCACGCCGCGTCCAGGCGGCAGCGGCCACGTGCGCACCGCGCCGGCCTCCTTCAGCCAGAGAGCCGCTTTCTCGCACATGGCGCGGCCAATCTCCAGCGTGTGCGGATGGCGGTCGCCGGAGAGACGCGCCACCGGAAGATCCCACCGGTCGCGCACCTTCGCATCCACCTGGACGCGCGACTCGGCCATGGGCATCTCCTGGGTGGGACCCATCACGATAATCGTGCGCTTGTAGTAATCGCGCATGGCCTGCTTATGCGCGGCCCCCCAGCGCGGCGTCCCCGGCGGCAGCCCACCCACCACGTGGATGGGCAGGCGGATGAACTCGTTCGCCAGCATGGCGCCGCCCTTGAGCCCGGGGTTGCCGTGATTGAAATCGGAAATGGCCAGACCCGCTCCCGGCCCGATGTCGTCGTACACGTCGAGATCGAAAACGCCGGCCGCGCCCGTGTAGGTGTGGCCCTGCAGATTGCGGCCCACGATGTCGTAGCGATTCCCAATGCCCCGTGGATGCAGGCGGCTCTTCGAGTTCAGTAGCAGCCGGGCGGATTCGATGGCCGCGCAGGAGACCACCACGAAATCGGCGGGCTGCGTCTGCAGCCGGTCGTGCTCGTCGAAGTACGCGACACCGGTGGCGCGCCCGCGCTCGTCGGTGAGAACCTCCTTGGTCATGCAACCGGTGCGCAGCTCGCAGTTGCCGGTGGCCAGCGCCCGCGGAATCACGGTGTTGTGCGTGCCGTTCTTGGCATCCACTTCGCAGGCGAAACCCACGCACCAGCGGCAGCGCATGCAGGGGCCGCGGCCGTTGTAGGGCACGCTGTTGCGCGCCATGGGAATGTCGAATGGGTGCAGGCCCAGGCGTTTGGCCGCGGGCAGCATCACCTCGTATTCGCGATTCGGCGGAAGCGGCGGCATGGGCAGCGCACGCCGCCGCAGAGCCTTAAAAGGATTGCCGGAATCGTCCCCGGAAACGCCGATCTCCCATTCGGCCTTCTCGTAGAACGGTTCCAGATCGTCGTAGGCGATGGGCCAGTCTTCGAGCGTGCTGCCTGCGAGCGCCCCGTACGTGGAGCGCATGCGGAAATCCTGCGCCATGTACCGCCACGCCTGCGCGCCCCAGCTCAGCGTGCCCCCGCCCACGCAGGCCGCGTTGTTCGAGTACGCGCCCTCGCTCGGCAAAGCCACGAATTCCCGGCCATCCACGCCCACCACCACTCGCGGGTTGCCTTCGTCCGGGGGGCCGAACGCGTTGCCCAGCACGGTGGTGCGCTGGTTGCGCAAATCGTCCTTGCGGCAATCGTTGGCCGTGTACCACTTCCCCCGTTCCAGCAGCACCACGCTGAGGCCGGCCTCGGTCAGCTCTTTCGCGACGACACCCCCGCCGGCCCCCGCCCCGACGATAACCGCGTTGACCTTCTTCATGGCCGGCCCGGCTTTGTCAGGTCGTAATTGGCCCGGCCGCGCACCGGCGGATCGGGTATGCCGAGCATGCGCCAACTGACCGCGTCGCGATTGCCGCCGTGCCGCGGCGTTCCGTAGAAGCTTTGCATGGTGTGGTTCAAAACCAGCTCGAAAAACGCGCGTCGCTCGCGCTCCAGATTGTGCACCACCTCGATCTGTTGGATGGCGGACAATTCGGCAAACGGATGCCCAAAGCGCGACAAACTGAGCCGGTCGGTATCGGCGAGGCCACGGCGGTAAGCCGCGCGGTGCCGCCGGTAGTGGCGCATCAATTGGCGGTCAATATATTCGACGGCGCCCGCCTCGGCAGCGCCGGGATAGTCGTCGGGGGGCACAATCTGGTCGCACAAAGCCGCCAGGGTTCGGCCATCCTGGTCGGTGAGGAAGCGCCATTTCGTCCGCGAACGGCTGCAGGAAGTCGCGGAGATGGCGGCAACGGCAGCCGCGCCGGTCTGAAGAAACCTGCGCCGATCCACGGTTCTACTTCTATTCGAAGCCGACGCCCGTGTCAAGCGCACCCCCCCGCGAGGCTCACTTCGATGAAACGAAAGCCAGACCATTCCCGTCGCAATCGTAAGCGATTGTAAGCATCGGAACTCGCCCGATGATACAATCAGTCAGCGTCGGGAGTCTGCTGCATGTCCCAGGGTAAAACCACTGAACGTGTGTCGCTGTTGGACGCATGGGTGCCGGAGACCGATAACGGCCGGCGTGCCATCCACGAACAACTGGAACGCCTGCTGGCGAATGCCCGCTTCAAGAACAGCAAGCGTTGTCCGAGTCTTCTTCGCTTCCTTGTCGACAAGACCCTCGATGGCCGAACCGAGCACCTGCGGGAGCGCACGCTCGGAATCGATGTTTTTGGCCGACCCCACGACTACGACACCAACGCCGATCCAATCGTGCGCGCCACGGCCGGCGACATCCGCAAGCGCATCGCGCAATACTATCACGAGCCCGGCCACGAGGACGAAGTTCGAATCGATCTGCCGTCGGGCTCCTACGTGCCGGAATTCAGGCTCCCCCCGGCCAGGGAACCGGAAGTGGTTACCCGGTTCGCCTGGCTGCGGCAATCATGGAAGCTGCTGGCGGTTGCCGCCGTCGTGATTGCCGCCACGGCGGCGTTCGTGCTCCTGCGGCCTGCGATTTTCCACGGTCCGCTGGACCGCTTCTGGGCCCCCGTGGTGGATTCGGCGAACACCGTCCTGATCTGCGTGGGGCCGGCCGACAAATTGCGCGTTTCCGCGGATCTGGAGGCCCGCGCGGCGTCCGGCGCGGCGCAGGCGATGTTCGAAACCGCACCATCGTTGAAGGATCTGCTCTCCATTCATGACGTGGCCCTGCAGGACGCCACCACTCTGGCCCGAGTGGCCATTCTTGTCAACACCAGGGGGCGGAGTTTTCGAATACAGAGCGACGACGCCACCATACTCGCCGATCTGCGAGCCGCGCCCAGCGTTCTGATTGGCGCTTTCAACAACGCGTGGACTCTGCGGAGCGTCCGCCAGTTGCGCTTCACCTACGAGATGGACGCGGCGACCAACCGCTATTGGATCCGCGACCGGCAGAATGAGGCGCGCAAGGACTGGCAGATCGACATGGGCCTGCCTTACACGAAGCTGACCGAGGACTACGCCATAGTCGGCCGCTTCATGAACCCGGCCACGGAGCGGATGACGGTGATCGCCGGCGGGATCGGCCAGTACGGCACCGTGGCCGCGGGGGAGTTCGTGACCAGCGAGAAGTATATGAAGAATCTCGCGGCCACGGCGCCTGCAAACTGGGAGCACAAGAACTTCGAAGCGGTGATCGCCGCCCGGGTCATTGACGGCAGCACCGGCCCGCCGCGCATCCTCGCGACATACTTCTGGTAGAGCGTAGCGGGTTTGTGCCGGGGTTCCGGACCACCACGAAGCTGAGGCAGGAGAGCGAATGAGTCAGGTACGGGTATTGGTTGGCACACGCAAGGGCGCATTCATCCTGACTTCGGACGGCAAGCGCGAAAAGTGGGAGATCAGCGGTCCCCACTTCGCGGGCTGGGAGATTTACCATCTCAAGGGATCGCCCGCGGACCCGAATCGCCTGTACGCATCGCAATCCACCGGCTGGTACGGGCAACTGATCCAGCGCTCCAACGACGCGGGCAGGACATGGGAGCCGGTGGGCAACAAGTTCATATACGACGGCGTCCCCGGCACACACCAGTGGTACGACGGCACGCCGCACCCCTGGGAGTTCAAACGTGTCTGGCACCTGGAACCGTCGCTCACCGATCCCGACACGGTTTGGGCCGGCGTGGAAGACGCCGCCATATTCCGCACCAGCGATGGCGGGCAGACCTGGCAGGAGCTTCCCGGATTGCGCGGCCACGGCTCCGGACCCCACTGGCAGCCGGGCGCCGGCGGCATGTGCCTGCACACCATCATTCTGGATCCGAGCGACCCGGGCCGGATCTTCATCGCCATTTCGGCCGCGGGCGCCTTCCGCACCGACGACGCCGGCGTGACGTGGAAGCCCATCAACCAGGGGCTCCGTTCCGAATACATCCCCGACCCAGCCGCCGAGGTCGGCCACTGCGTGCATCACGTCGCCATGCACCCCTCGCGCCCAGGCGTGCTGTTCATGCAGAAGCACTGGGACGTGATGCGCAGCGACGACGCTGGAGACTCGTGGCACGAGGTGAGCGGGAACCTGCCCACCGACTTTGGGTTCGCCATCGACGTGCACGCGCACGAGCCGGAGACCATCTACGTGGTCCCCATCAAGAGCGACTCCGAGCACTTCCCGCCCGATGGCAAGCTGCGGGTCTTCCGCAGCCGGACGGGGGG
>CAYVPZ010000454.1:0-4673 GCA_964453955.1 uncultured Solibacteraceae bacterium
CGCGTCGGCGGCATCGTTGCGGTGGACCTTGCCGGGAATGATGATGCGCACCGGCGGCGGTTGCTGCTCCATGGTGCGAATCTGGACCGGCGAAGTGTGCGTGCGCATCAGCAGCCGGTCACGCAGCGGCTTTCGCTCTTGACCGACGATCACCAGCGTGTCCTGCGTGTCGCGCGCCGGATGTCCGGGGGGAAAATTGAGCGACTCGAAGTTGTAGTAGTCAGTCTCGACCTCCGGGCCCACACCGACCGAATAGCCCATCCGCTGAAAGACGGCGACAATCTCATTCCAGGTCTCGATGAGCGGATGCTCGGCACCCAGCTTGCGGCGCGTGCCGGGGAGCGTGATGTCGATAGCCTCAGCATCGAGTTCAGCGCCCGAAGATCCAGCGCCCGCCAGCTCCAGGCGCCGCTCGATCTCGGCCTTGAGCGTGTTGAAGCGCTGGCCAATCTGCTTCTTTGCTTCAACCGGGGCAGATTTGAGCCACGCATCGCTGATGGCTTTCAGACGGCCCTGCTTCCGGCCGAGCCATTCCAGGCGAAACCGCTCTACATCCTCGGCCGACCGAATGCCTCCTGCGGATTTCTCGACCTCGCTCGCTACGGCGCCAAACGCCCGGTCTAACTCCGTCTCGCTCCAGCCGCCTAGCGGAGGAATTTCGTCGTTCTGCATGATTCTCTTGAGGATAAATCAGCGGAAGGGCAGCCCGAAACCGCAAGGCCCTACGCAGCGACGGTGTAAAGCAAACCTGCTCAGGCGGGAATAGCGATTTCACTCACACGCGTCGTCGGTTCGGGCACCGGTTCGCCATCCGCCCGCAAGCCCTCGATATGGAACTCAATTCCCTCGCGGATCAGCTGCTCGGTTTCTTCGAGCGTTCCTCCAGCCACGCCAAGCCCTAGAAGATCCGGAGCATAAGCGCTCCAGCCTGTTTCCGTAACCTCAAAAACCACCGCAAATTTCCTTGTGTTTCGCGCCGCGGGCAGAGCCATAATGCAGCAGACTAAACTAAAGCCATGATCCGCACCTACCAGGGTCACACGCCCACTGTCCCCGCCACCTGCTACGTCGACCCCTCGGCCCAGGTCATCGGCGATGTCGACCTCGGCGAGCACGCCAGCATCTGGATGAACGCGGTCGTCCGCGGCGATGTCCACTCCATCCGGATCGGCGCCCATTCCAACGTGCAGGATTGCGCCGTGCTCCACGGCATGCGCTACAAGTATCCCGTCATTGTCGGCGACTGGGTCACGATCGGCCACAACGCCACCGTGCACGGCTGCGTGATTGAAGACGTCTGCCTCATCGGCATCGGCTGCACCATCCTCAATAACGCGCACATCGGAGAAGGCTCCATCATCGCGGCCGGCGCGGTCATCCCGGAAGGAATGGTCGTTCCGCCGCGCTCGCTCGTCGCCGGAGTCCCTGGCAAAATTCGCCGCGACCTCACCTCCGACGACCGCGAGGACATCCTGCAGTACGCCCGCAACTATCTCGACTACGTAAAGATCTACCTCGGCGAGTCCGAGCCGGCCCACGTCAAAGGGTTTCTTGAGGAAATGAAAATCGCGAAGTAGCTGACTCTGCCTCCGATCCCGATTAAGCTTCTCAAGAGGCATCCCTCAGGGGCTAAAAGCCCATTTTTCACTGATCTTTACGGCACGGCTGAAGCCGTGCCCCTTCAAGACGGCGGCTCTGACAGGGGCTGAAGCCCGGTCCTTTCCTGCTGTTTAGGCACGACTGAAGTCATGCCCTGATACAAAAGCGGCCTGTTCGGCATTTTGCCGCAAGCTGTGAAGCCGAGCCCCTTCAAGACAGCGGCTCCATCGGGCGCTGAAGCCCATTCATCTCCCAATCGTTTTTGGCACGACTGAAGTCGTACCCTGATACAAAAGCGGCTTGGTTCGGCAGTTTTTCCGCAAGCCGTGAAGCCGCGCCGCTTCAAAACGGCGGCTTAAGCAGCGTTCCTAATCGTATCGATCCGTCTAATCAGAATCGTGCTACACTTTGCCGCAACTGTTATGGCATAATGTAGAGGATGAATGCCTCCCACGCACAAATCGGAGAGTGGCTGGGCCTCAAGTCTCCTCGAACCGAGGCCGAAATTCTCGGCATCATCGAAAAACAGCTTGCGCCCGCTGTCATCAAGCGCCTCGTCCGCCTGGGCCTTGATCGCTCCGAAATCGATGCCATCGTCATTCCGCAGCGCACACTCCAACATCGCCGCTCCCGCCGCGAGAAGCTGACCGTCGAAGAGTCGGATCGCGTGGTGCGCGCCATTCGCGTTCTTTCCCGTGCCGAGGCCGTCTATAGCACTCGCGAGCGGGCACTCGCCTGGCTGCGCCGCCCCAATCCTCGCCTCGAAGACCGCGCACCGCTCTCCCTTCTTAAGACCGATACCGGCAGCCGCATCGTTGAAGAACTCCTGGTCCAGATCGACGAAGGCGTGTTCGTCTGATGATCCTTTGGCGGATCAGCCGCCACGGCGACCTGACCGGAGCGGGTGGGCTCCGAGCGCCCGGCCGCTGGCAATACACGGGCCAGCCCATCGTCTATTTGACCGAAAGCCCTGCAGGCGCGCTGCTCGAAGTTTGTGTCCACACCAGCGCCAACGATGTCCCTCCGGAATTTACCTTGCTGCGCGTGGAGGGCCCCGATTTGGCGGTCCCTTTCATTCGCCCGCAAGATCTTACTTCCGCTTGGCGAGAGCGGATGGAGGTCACCCGGGAGATCGGTACGGCCTGGCTCGCAAAAGCGGAATCCGTGTTGCTGCGCGTCCCCAGTGCCCTTGTGCCCGAGAGTTCCAATCTCCTCTTCAACCCTCGGCATCCCAAAGCAGCGAAGTTCCGCATCACCCGGACATTCTCCTGGCCCTTCGACGATCGCCTGAAAAAATAGAAGCGAATCAGGCCTTCACGCTCCGCGCTCGATCTGCTCCACGTGATGCCGCAGGTGGACGACGTAATCGGTAGCCACAAATTCCAGATCGTAGCGCCCTTCCTCTTTATAGTTCCAGATATGCGCCAGGGTCTCGGGCGCGATGTGCTCGATCACGTCCGCCAGGTGCCGATTGTAAGCAGCCCAAAGAATCACCAGGTCGCGCCAGGGCCGGTCCGCATAATGATTCAGCTTCACCCACGCGTTCTGCTCATAGCCAGGAAAGTGCAGTTCCGGAGCAAGTTGCATGCGGATGAACCGCTGGTGATTATTTGTGGCTGAATCGATGAGGTGCCCGAGAATCTGCTTGCGCGACCACTTCTCGGGCCCCGGTGAACGCCTGGCGTCGTCAGCAATCGCCAAAAACTTCGGCTCGCATTCCGCAACCACAGCTCGCAAATCCTTCGCCGCTTCCAAATAGCTCATAACAGCATGTTCTCATCCTGTAGTCACCTCGAAAACCCCTGTCACCTTTACCGAACTCGCCCAATAGCCGAAAATAAGATACAGAGGTCATTTGAGGTATATGCCCCTTTCCGGCGAAGCCATTCGCGTAATGAACCTGGTGGACGACGTAGCGACCACGATGCGCCGCATGATCGCTCTTATTCCCGCTCTCGCACCTGACGAAAAGAAGCGCGTGAGCGAGTACCTGAAGCAGTCCGAGCCCGGCGCCGAGCAGGTGCAGGCCGCGCTCACGATCACCAAGTAGTTTCATCGCCCAGCGAGACGCGGAGAACCGGCCTCCGGTTAAGGAGGGCTCCTTCTTCGCCTGCCTCCGTCCTTTTCGTCAACGGAATCCACCCACCCACCCCATTTTCCGATCCCCGTTCGCCCCGGCCCACGTCTATCCAACAGCGCGGGTCCAGCAGCCCCGGGTACGGAACCCGGACCCCTCCAACCACGTATCTGAAAGCAGACATGCAGAGCATTGGCGATACCTTCGGGCAGGTCTTTCTGGCCATCCGCGCCAACAAGCTCCGCTCGTTCCTCACCATGTTCGGTATCGCCTGGGGCGTTGGCTCGATGCTCCTTCTCATCTCCGTAGGCGAAGGCTTTCGCTCCGGACAAAAGCGCGAGTTTGCCGAGCTCGGCAACGACGTCATCATGATGTGGAACGGCAACATCCCCGCGGTGCCCGGCCAGCACTCCAGCATGCGTCCTTACTACCTCACCTTCACCGACGTCGAGGCCATTCGCAGTCAGGCCCCCGACGTCCGCGACGCAACCGCGATCGTCAATCGCAGCGACATCAAGCAGCAGAGCTTCTATGAAACCGCAGGCGGCCAGGTGATGGGGGTCGAGCCCAATTTCGCGAGCATCCGCTACATCCCCATCGCCCAGGGCCACTTCCTCCGCCAAAGCGACATCACCGACAAGAACCTCGTTATCGTGCTGGGGCAGAAAAGCGCGCAGCTCCTGTTTCCCGGCCATCCCGCGCTCGGTGAATGGGTCACGCTCAACGGAACCCGCTTCACCGTAATCGGAGTCGCGGACCACGTCGGCCACGGCGACAACGACGACCGCAGCCAGCAGGTCTACATCCCGCTCTCCCTCATGATGGACATGTTCGCTCTCAACTGGGGCAACAATCCGCAGGAGACGGTCAGTTCCATCCAGTACCAGCCCATCGTCGCCGCCCAGCATTTGGCGGCTGTGCGCGAAGTCCACGAAATCATCGCGCGCCGCCATGGTTTCAGCCCCGATGACAGTGAGGCCTTCACTGAATGGGACTC
>CAYVPZ010000455.1:0-4658 GCA_964453955.1 uncultured Solibacteraceae bacterium
GCCGGATTCATCCACCGGCCGGGCGCCCCGCAAAGGCGTCCGGCCCCTCGACGCTATTCCCATCCCGTGGCCCCCGTGTGCCCACTCAATCCCTCCCGCCACACATGCAACCGAAATCGGATGCATATCCGTCCAATCCCAATGGCGACCCGGTTCACTTTTCAGAAGTGTATTCTCCCGAAAAAGGAAACCCGGCGGGTGCAAATGACCGTAGGATCAACAACAAGTTGGGCTGCCCGGCATGGCAGTGAACTTGCTTAACACCTGTCGAACAAGTACTTCCGTACCGTGAATGAGCTGAAGCGACAATTCGTGAGCGCCCTGTTGGTCCTCCTCACGGTGGCTGCCGTTAGCTGCGCTGTCATCAATTTTCAACAGCAGAGCCTGTACCATCTGCCCGAAGACGGCGCCATCTGGGTGGATCGGGATGCCGCCGGCGAGCATGCGGTGGTCGCGCTGGAGATTCGCCCCGGCGGTCCCGCGGAGCAGGCGGGCATACGAGCCGGCGACGCCATTCTGGCCATCAATGGCCACAAGATCGCGGGTGAGGTCCAGGTGGCTCAGGCGTTGGCCCTGGTCGGCATCTGGCAAAAGGCCGATTACTCGCTGCGGCGCGGCGGCATCGATTTTCCGGCCACCGTCATCGTCGGCGCCCGGGTGCTCGATTCCGCCGTCTACTATCAGTACGTCGTCGGTCTGGCCTGGCTCCTGGTCGGCTTGTTCGTGTACTTCCGGCGCGGCAACGCCACCCACGCCACCCACTTCTTCACGCTGTGCCTGGCCTCGTTCGTGCTCGCCACCTTCCACTACACCGGCAAGCTGAACAACTTCGATCAGGCCATCTACTGGGGCAACGTGGTGGCCGGCTGGTTCGCCCCCGCCGTCTTCCTGCATTTCTGCCTCGTCTTCCCGGAGCGCCCGAAATGGCTGCGCAGCCGCTGGAGCAGAGTGCTGCTCTACCTGCCCGCGGTGCTGCTGCTCACGCTCCACGTGCTGGTGTCCCAGCGGATGCTTCGCGTGTCCATGTCGCTGATCGAGGTGCGCTGGTTTCTGGATCGCATCTGGCTTCTCTACCTCAGCGTGTCGTGCCTGGCCGGCGCCGCGGCGCTCTCGCTCGAGTATCGCCGCGCCGAGGACCCCGTGCTGCGCCGCCAGTTGACCTACATGCGCAACGGCGCGGTGCTGGGATTCCTCCCGTTCACGCTTCTCTACGTGATCCCATATCTGCTGGGCGCCATCCCCGGCCATTACCAGAACATGGCCGTTCTCTCGCTCATTCTGATTCCGGTCACCTGGGCGTATGCGGTGCTGCGCTACCGGCTGATGGACGTGGACATCATATTCCAGCAGGGCTATGTCTACACCCTGGCCACGCTCTGCGTGCTGGCCGTGTTCTACGGGCTGATCTTCTCCTTCGTCCGCCCGGAAACGCTCAGCGCGGCCCCCATCGTCGGCCTCATTCTGTTTGCCACCTTCATCTTCCAGCCCATTCGCGACTGGCTTCAGGAGCAGCTCGACCGCTACGTGTTCTACAAGGGCCGCTACGACTACCGGCGCAATTTGATCGCGTTCGCCCGCGAGCTGACTTCGGAAACCGATCTCGACGCCATGATGGCGGCACTGGGCGATCGCCTGGTGCACACGCTTCCCATCCAGCACGTCGCCTTTTTCGTGGATGACGACGGGACCGACCGCTTCGCCCTGCGCACCATCGTGGGCGCCCGCCGCGAGCGGCTGCCCCGGCCCGGTGACCCGTCCCTCGATCTCAGCTTCCTGCCGGCCCACCCCGACAAAGCGTACCTGTTCTTCGAGCGCACCCACCATCTTCTCGATGCCGTGTCCCATACATTGCCGCGCCGTGTCCGGGCCACCATTGCCGATCTCGACCTGACCTACTATTTCCCCTGTACCGCTCGGGGACGCACCATCGCCTGGCTGGGCATCAGCCGCACCGAGAAAAACGACTTCCTCTCCAGCGACGACGTCGAGCTGCTGACCACCTTGTCGGGCTACGTCGGCATTGCCATCGAGAACGCCCGGCTCTACCACACCCTGCAGCGCAAGGCCGAGGAGTACGAGCGCCTCAAGGATTTCAGCGAGAATATCGTGGAATCCATCAACGTGGGCATCCTCGCCGTGGACCTCGAGGACCGCGTGGGAAGCTGGAACACGCAGATCGAGCGTCTCACCGGCGTGCCGCGCGATCTGGCCATCGGCCTCCTCCTCCGCGATCTGTTCCCCGCCGAGCTGTGCGAGGAATTCGACGAGGCCCGCGGCGACACCGGCATTCACAACATCTACAAATTCGCGTTCCGTCCGAAATCGCCGGGGCCGGCGGCGAATGGAAACGGCAACGGGCACGGCGCGCCCCGCGATGCCATCCTGAACCTGGCCATCGCCCCGCTGGTTTCGAAGGACCTGCAGCAGATCGGCCGCCTGATCATCTTCGACGACATCACCGACCGCGACGAGCTGGAACGCCGTCTGGTGCAGGCCGACAAGCTGAGCTCCATCGGCCTGCTGGCCGCCGGCGTGGCCCATGAAGTGAACACCCCGCTGGCGGTGATCTCCACGTACGCGCAGATGCTGGCCAAGCAGATCTCCGACAACAGCACGCAGTCGAAGCTGCTGGACAAGATTGCCCGGCAGACCTTCCGCGCCAGCGAAATCGTCAACTCGCTTTTGAATTTTTCGCGCACCTCCACCACCGAACTGACTGAACTCGATCTGAACCGTCTGATCCGCGAGACCGCCGGTCTCATCGAGCACCAGCTCAGCAACGTCGCCATACGCGCCGAGTTCGATTTCGAAGAACCGCTGCCGCCCATCAAGGGCAACGCGGGCAAGCTGCAACAGGTCTTCCTGAATCTGTTTCTCAACGCGCGTGACGCCATGGAGCGCGGCGGCGCGTTGTCCATCCGGACCTGGAGCGACGACGCCTCCGTCTACGCCGAAGTCAGGGATACGGGTCAGGGCATTTCCCCCGAACATCTTTCCCGCATTTACGACCCGTTCTTCACCACCAAAGGGGCGCGCAAGGGTACCGGACTGGGGCTTTCGGTCTCCTACGGAATCGTGCGCGAGCATGGTGGCGAGATCGAGGTGGAGAGCCAGCCCGGCGCGGGCACCCGCTTCCAGCTCGGATTCCCGTTAGCGCGAAAACCGGTTCATGCCTGAAAAACTACCTCCCGACGTACCCGCCACCGATCTGTCGAAAGGACGAATTCTGGTGGTCGACGACGAAGCGGACATCCGGGAGAGCCTGGAAACTCTGCTCGATCTGGAAGGCTACTCGGTGGATCTGGCCCAGAACGCCACCGAGGGCCTGCGCAAGATGGAATCCGGCCATTACGATCTGGTCCTGCTCGACCTGATGATGCCGGACCGTTCCGGCATGGAAGTCCTCAAGGACGCCCGCGAGCGCGACATCGAAACGCCCATCATTATGATTACGGCGTACGGCTCGGTGGAGGTGGCGGTCAACGCGCTCAAGGCCGGCGCCAATTACTATTTCTCCAAGCCCTGGGACAACGAGAAGCTGCTGATCGAAGTGGAGCAGATGATCGCGCGCACCCGGCTGGAGCACGAAAATGTCCAGCTCAAGCGCGCCCTCAAGCAGCGTTACAGCTTCCCCAACATCGTGGGCCGCAGCGACCGCATGCTGCGCATCCTCGACCTGGTCAGCCAGGTGGCGCCCAGCCGCGCCACCGTTCTCATCACCGGGGAAACCGGCACCGGCAAGGAACTCATCGCCAAGGCGATTCACGCGAACTCGGCCCGCGCGGACCAGATCTTCGTGCCCGTCAACACCGGCTCAGGCACCCCCGACCTGCTGGAGTCAGCCCTGTTCGGCCACGTCAAGGGATCGTTCACCGGCGCCATCGCCTCGCGCAAAGGCTATTTCGAAACCGCCAACAAGGGCACCATCTTTTTCGACGAGATTGGAACCATCGGGCAGGAAACCCAGGCCAAGCTGCTGCGCGTCATCCAGGAGCGCGAGTTCATGCCGGTGGGTTCGGCGGAGGTGATCCGGGTGGACGTGCGCATCATCGCCGCCACCAACGCGGACCTGCGCAAAATGGTGGAAGACGGGCGCTTCCGCGAGGATCTGTACTACCGTCTCAACGTCATCAACATCAACCTCCCGCCGTTGCGCGAGCGCAAGGAGGACATCCCGCGGCTGGTGGAATACTTCTTTGCCCGCTACTGCCGGGAGAACGAGAAGTTCCTCGACGCCGAAGGCCGCAGCCTGCTGCGCTTCGAGGCCGACGCCATGCAGTTGCTGATGGACCACAACTGGCCCGGCAACGTCCGCGAACTGGAGAACGCCGTGGAGCGCGCCGTGGTGCTGGCCTCCTGCCCCAGCGTGCCCGCCGACGTGCTCCCCGATTCCATTCTGCAGGCCGCCGGGGTGCGCATCCGTCAGGACGCGTTCGGCTCCCTTCCGCCCGACGCCTCGCTGTTCGAGATCGTGGCGGACTTCGAACGCCACAAGATCGCCGAGACTCTGGAGGCCGTCAACTGGAGCCAGACCGAGGCCTCCGAGCGCCTGCACATCCCGCTGTCCACCCTCAATCAAAAAATAAAACGGCTGGGTATAGACCCCAAACGCAAGGGGTGATACAGGTCTCTGAACTGGTCCCTGGAGCTGGTACCCA
>CAYVPZ010000456.1:0-4655 GCA_964453955.1 uncultured Solibacteraceae bacterium
CGCTCCCCATCACGTGATGCAGCAGGATGTACGCGGTGCCGGGCGAGCGCGGCCCTCCGTTCGCGCCGATCACCGCGTCGGTGGCGAGGGTCACCTTCAACTGGTCCGATTCGAACCACTCGTCCAGCAAATCGGTCGCGCTCATTGTGAAAATCTTCACCAGCGCGATGGTGTCCCGCCGGCTCAGCCCGCGGAACCGCGCCAGCAGTTTCAGATACTCCACCAGATCGCCCACGCCGCGCGGCGGAAATTCCGGCGGCGTCACCAGCAGCAGGCTCTCCACCACGCGTGCGAGCCGCTCCAGATACTCCTCGTACTCGCCGAATCGTTCCGCGTCGCGCTTCGAGAATTTCGCGATTTCCTCCAGCGTGCGCCGCCCGTCCTGCCAGAAGAAAAGATGGCGGCCGTCGGGGAACGCCGAGAAGAAGGCCGGGTCCTTGGCATCCACCTGGTAGCCGAACCGCGGCAAGTCCAGATCGCGGACGATGCGCTCCTGCAACAGGCTGGTCAGGTATGCCGCGGTGGAGACGCGATAGCCGGGCCAGATTTCCTCGGTAACCGAGCAGCCGCCCACCAGTTCGCGCCGCTCCAGAACCAGCACCCTGCGGCCCGCCCGCGCAAGATATGCCGCCGCGACCAGGCCGTTGTGCCCGCCGCCGATGATGACTACGTCGTATTGGTTCGCCAAGCGTTATACTACTATGCGTTCGTTTTCTTCGCGTGCCGCGGCGATTTGATGTGGGGCAGGCTCTCAGCCTGCGGCGGGTCTTCAACCCGCCCGCCGGGGCTTGCGGCTTGCCGCGATGTGGAGCAGGCCTTCGGCCTGCGGCGACTTCCGCCTCGCGTTGTTACGGCCGTCCGGCTTGCGGCAGAACCTGGAATCCCTGCTCGCGGAAATGCGCGTCGAAACAAAAGACCGTGCGAATGCCTCTCGCCCGCATCGTCTCGAAGCTCACACAGTCCACAAGGGAGAGCTTCTTTTCGGCCAGCCGCCAGCACGGCCGCGATACCCCCACGATGTTCGCGCTCCGAAATCCAGGCGACTTCCAGCATGGGCAGGATCTCATCCTGAAAAGCGCGCACGGCTGCCAGGCCCAGACGATTCTGCGCCAGCGCGGTCGTCTCCAGCAGCACATAGTTGTTGGTAAGGAGCGGCGAAACCTCTTCGATGAGGGTTGCCCAGATCGCACGCGCTTTGGAGTGGTTGCCGTCGGTCCGAGGTGTCGACAAATACAGTCAATGCCGAAACGCTTCCGCAAGGTAATCGTCGTGCCTGGTGCTGACGTCGGAAAGGCCCGAGGATAACCTGCCCAACGCTCGAAGCGCGCGCTCCTTACGCTCTTCAAGGTCCGGTTGACTCGTAGCGGCCAGGTATTGATCGACCCCCTGCCGTACGAGATCGGCCACCGAGCGCCCCGTCGCCGCAGCCAGCCGGCGCAAGGACTCCATCTGGCTATCCGTGAGCCGGATCTGCGTTCGCACCATGATGCCCTACTGCCCCGGCCCGATCTTGCGCGTGCGGATGCTGAAGCCGGTCAGCCACGCCGGGTTCATCGGGTACACCTCCGGGTCGAACATCACGTAGTAGAAATGCCACACCACGATCGCCAGAGTGGCCAGCAGGGCCTCATAAAAATGAATGGCCGTAGCCACGTCGAACCACTGCTTGGAGAGCCAGTGCAGGAAGAACGTATTGGCCCATAACAGCGATCCCGTCACCGACATGATGAACGCCCCCCAAACCAGCGCCCAGTACTCCATCTTGGCGATCCACGATTGCGGCCAGATCATGGGGGGGAAACTGCGCAGGCCCACGTTGTACGCGAACATTCCCACCGCTTCGGGAATGTCGCGATGGCGCGGCAGCACCGTCTTCCAGCGCCGGCGCGATTCGCGATTGACCATCAGCTCGAACACGTGCAGCAGGCACAGGGCAACAAACGCGCCCGCGGCAATCCGATGGACCGTGCCGCGCACCGGCCAATCGGTCTCCCACATGGACAGGGGCCGCGACCACCATTGATCGGGATACACCAGCGCGAAGCCGCTCCACGCCAGCACGGTGAAGGTGATCATCAGCAGCGCGTGCTGCAGGCGCTCGCTGCGGGGCATACGAAATCGCGACATGCGCGGCCGCAGCACCGGGGTGTGCCCGGGCCGGAAGCGCAGCAGCACCATCTTGCGCAGCCAGTCGCCGCCCACGTTCAGCAGCATCAGGCCGATCACCAGCGGAATGACGATCGCGTATCCCACCCGCACCCATTGCACCGCCTTCGGTTCCTGCTGCCCTTCCACCCAGTGCACCCGGCTCAGCGTGACGCTGCGGCCCGCGCCGGCGTGGCACTTCCCACAGGTTTTCGGCAGGTTCTTCGGATTGATGGTGGAGCGCGGGTCGTCCGGCGGAAAGATGTTGTGCACGCCGTGACAACTGGCGCAGTTGGCCACCGTCTCCCGCCCGGACTTGAGCGCCAGGCCGTGGAAAGAACTCTCGTAGCTCACCAGCGTGTCGCGCGGCATGTTGAACCGGCCGGTCAGTTGCACGTCGCCATGGCAGCGCCCGCACGTTTCCGGAACGTGCATCGCGTTCACCGTCGACGCGGGATTCTGTGGCGGCTGAATCTCGTGCTCGCCGTGACAGGAGGTGCATACCGGGGCGGCAACAATGCCCCTGGCCACGGCCTGGCCGTGCACGCTCTGATCGTACTCGCTCCGGATCTCGGCATGGCAGGCGCCACAAAGAGCGGGCACGCCTTTGCGGAACGCCTCTGTTCCGGCGGGCTGCGTGTCGTGCGCATCGTTATGGCAAGCGGCGCAGTCGGGCGCGGCGGCGTTCCCTCTGGCGCGCAGGCGCCCGTGCACGCTCATGACGTAAGCACGGCTCTCGCTCTGGTGGCAGTTGCCGCACTGTGGTTTGGGGATGCCCTCCGGGTGCGGGAAATCCTCGTGGTGCGGGTGGCACGTGGAACAGGCCACCGACGCGTGGGCGCTCGCGGCCACCTTCTTCGGCTGTTCGTCGTGACACGCGCCGCAGGTGGCGGCATCGCTGGCAGGCGTCTGCGCCAGCGCGCCGACCGTTGCCTGAAGAATTATGAGGGAAGCGAGGAGAATTGTCCTGTTCACAGGGCTTGACCAGGAGTTTATAAGAGCCGTGTGACTTGTGCAACAACGCGGACCGTGGCGGGTCTATATCTGTTGAGTTTGTCCACAGCCCGTAGCGGCGGGATTCGACACTGGAAGAGGGCCGGGCGAACCCGGCCCGTCACTACTCGGACTCCCTGTTGCGCTTCTTGCGGTTGCGCTTGCGCGCCAGCGCCGCTTTCGTTCGGCGCTTCTCGCCTGGCTTGAGATAGTAAGAGTGGCGCTTGATCTCCTTGATGATGTCTTCGGTCTGGACCTTGCGCTTGAATCGGCGGAGAGCACTCTCCAGAGTCTCGCCCTCCTGCACGTATACTTCAGCCAATTCGATTCACCCCCTCACTACTCAGATTTCCGCCCTCCCCGATGAACAAACCTTCATCAAACACGCTATCATCCTGGGAGAGCGGCGAAGCTATTTTTATGATACGAATGCGGACCCTGCTCGCACAACTGGTTCTTTGACGCCAACGCACCGGCACCATACATGAGGAATCTTCTTGCCATCCTGCTGGCGGGCGGAGCCGGAGAACGGCTCGCCCCGCTCACCCTCAACACCGCCAAGCCCGCCGTGCTGTTCGGCGGGACCTACCGCCTCATCGATTTCACGCTCTCCAACTGCATTAATTCCGGAATTCGCCGCGTTTTTGTCCTGACCCAGCACAAGGCTCTGGAGCTCACCCGGCATATCCGCGAGGGCTGGAATATTTTCACCGGCGAGCTGAACGAATTCATCGAAGCGCTTCCGCCCATGAAGCGCATCCACTCGGGCTGGTACCTGGGCACCGCCGACGCGGTGTACCAGAACATCGAGAGCATTCGCGGCGAGGACGCGGAGATGACCATCATCCTCGCCGGCGATCACATCTACAAGATGGACTATCACGAAATGGTGCGCTGGCATCAGCGCCGCCACGCCGACATCAGCATCGCCACCATTCAGATTCCGCTGGAGGAAGCGGGGCGCTACGGGATCGTCGAGATCGACACCAGCCACCGGGTCATCGGTTTCGAGGAGAAGCCGCAACACGGCCACCCCTCGCGCTCCATGTTCAATCCGCAAATGGCCAGCGCCTCCATGGGCATTTACGTCTTCAATACGGCGGTGCTCTGCCAGGCCCTGCTGGAGGATGCTGAGGACCCCGCCTCCACCCACGACTTCGGCCGGGATATCCTGCCGAAGTGGCTCGTGCGGGCCAACGTGGTGGCCTACGATTTTCGCGATCTGAACCGCAAGACGGTGCGCTACTGGCGCGACGTGGGCACGCTGGACGCCTATTACGAAGCCAACATGGATCTGGTCTCGGTGAGCCCTGAGTTCAACCTCTACGACAAGCATTGGCCCATTCGCACCCGCCTGCTGCAGCAGCCGCCCGCCAAGTTCGTATTTGCCCTCGAAGGGCGGCGCATGGGCGTGGCGCTCGATTCCATCGTCTCGGCGGGCTGCATCGTTTCCGGCGGACGGGTGGTGCACAGCGTGCTCTCGCCGGGGGTGCGCGTCAACAGCTATTGCGAGGTGG
>CAYVPZ010000457.1:0-366 GCA_964453955.1 uncultured Solibacteraceae bacterium
CGCTATTTCATGCTGAAGTACACGCGCAATTCGGTGATCGCTTTCGATTTTCAGGAGGCGCTGAGCTTCGAGGGCGAGACCGGCCCCTACGTGCAGTACGCCGCGGTGCGCGCCAGCAACATCCTGCGCAAGCTGGAGGAGCGCGGCGAGGCGCTGCCGGACTTCCCCGCCCTGCTCGACGAAGCGGCCATGGAGCGGCAACTCGCCTCCGAGGACCTGTGGCAACTGTTGCTG
This sequence comes from uncultured Solibacteraceae bacterium, assembly GCA_964453955.1. Taxonomy (GTDB): domain Bacteria; phylum Acidobacteriota; class Terriglobia; order Bryobacterales; family Bryobacteraceae; genus CAWACP01. The sequence goes on from CAYVPZ010000457.1 coordinate 235, forward strand.
GCGGCCTCCAAAGCGGATTCTTCCATGCAGCGCGCGGTGGCGGCGGGCGAGCCCGCCAACGTGGCCAAATACGCGTTCCAGCTCGCCCAGGCGTTCAACAACTTCTACCATCTGTTCCCGGTGCTGCAGGAA
>CAYVPZ010000457.1:376-4631 GCA_964453955.1 uncultured Solibacteraceae bacterium
GGAAGAAGACGCGGAGAAGCGCGCGTTTCTGCTATGGATGACCGTCTACTTTTGCGCGCAACTGGAGCGCACGCTGGCGGTGCTGGGAATAGAAGTGCCGGAATACATGTAGAAGCGGGCACTGCGGCCGCCATGTGGAGCAGGCGTTTTCGCCTGCCGCCGCGTGTCCATTCAGCTAACGTCGTCGCTGAAAATCGCCCGCCCCCCGAGCGCATAATGAAACGCCACGCCGGCCAGAACCGCGACGGAGATCAGCGCGAACACCGAACTGCTCGCATAGAACGCCGAGAAGTCCCACGTCAGCGAATACGCGGTGAGGATGTTGTTGACCACGGACATGGCCGCAAAAGCCACCAGCCCAAAGCGCACCATGACGAAGGTGAACATCGAGAAGAGAACCACCGCAAAGGGCACATCAATCGCCGGATGCTGGCTGGACAGCGTGCTCACGGCGACGAAGATGAGCACAAACAATCCACACGCCAGCCAGAACTTCCGCGCCACGATACGGCACAGGACGAAGAGCAGGAACACTCCCAGCGTGCTGACTATGGAGCCGGCCAGCGCATTGGCCCATGGCATCAGCGCAAAGCGCCCACCCAGCAGCACGGTCCCCGATGTCAGGTCCGGCACACCGCCGGCTCGCACGGTCAGCGCCGTGCCCGTCTCCCCGATCCACTGCATGACCACGGCGAAGCAGATGCCCGCCAGTACATCGGCGCCCACACGCGGATCCCTTACCCGGCCGGCCAGCAGACGAGTCCACGAGATGATGGCGTGGGGCCACTGCCGCCTTACCCACGGTTCCAGCGCCAGATATGACATCCATACCAATGCCCCAATAAACAAAGACCAACTGCTGGCACGCAGGAAGAGGATGAACTCGTCGGTGGCGGGCACGTGTTTCCCGTACAGAGCGCCCCCCACCAGGTTCACCACGGCCAGCGTCGCTCCCGCCACCAGCGCGCCCCGCCGGTCGCCGCGGCCCAGACGCCAGTTTCTGCGAGCGAGCAAAGCGGCGCCGACGATCACCGCAAGGAAGATGCCGATGGCCAGCACGCTCACCGCTTTTTGCGCCGCCGAGTCATCGGAGGGAACGCCACGCGGCTTCGTCCACGGATAAACCAGCGCGAACCAGACCGGCTTGCCGTGCCACGCCGCCGCCTCTATTCGAAACGTGGCGCCGGCGTGACCCGGGACCGTGCCGGTCCATGCCGCCCGCTCGTCGGCCATCTGCGGCGGGGTCCATTGCGGGTCGGCTGTTTTCAGTTGCGCGGCGTCCAGCTCGGCGGCGGCCAACAGCAGGTTCCAGTCCGCATGCACGGGCGTCTGCGGCGTTGCTTCCACCTGGCGCGGGGCCACTCTCAGCGACACCAGCCGGCCCTGCGGGTCCACGGAAACGCCCACCATGCCGGGCAGGTCGCGGTCGGGATCCGAGGGCCTCACCAGCGGTCCCGCCGAGAGCGTCCTCCACGGGATCAGGTAGTCGGGGCTCTGGCGGTACCAGAAGGTGAGCGCGAGCCTCTGGCCCGCCGCCGTGGACAACCACCGGTCCGCTCCGCCGTGGCGCTCGGCCCAGTGCATGAAGTCGTCATCGAAATCGAAGCCGTTGGCGGTGTCCAGCGGCTTGTCCGTGTATCCGAGTTTGTGGATGGTCTCGCGCGCCTTCACCGCCAGCGCGTCGGGCGGCGTGTCCAGGGGAAGTTGCGGAACCAGTTGCGCGCGCGAGTCGATAATCGGGAGCGTGAACAGCCCGATGAGTGTCGCGGCCAGCCAGATGAGCGCGTGGCGCGGCGGGATGCCTTCGGTTTGGCCGGACGCCGCCACCAGTTCGGGCGAAGGCGTTTCGCCGGCCTCCAGAGCGGCGGCCAGGGGATCGCCACCGGGCATGGCCGCGGCCACCGCCAGCGCCGTCGCCGGGCGATTCCGCGGGTCCGGATCGAGGCAGCGCAGGATGATCCGCTCCACCAGCGGGTCCAGATCCGGCGCCACCGTGGATGGGCTGGTGGGCGCCGATTCCTCGCGCACGCGAATCAGTTCGGCCAGCGTGGAAGCCTCGAAGGCGCGGCGGCCGGTGAACATTTCGTACAGCACCAGGCCGAGCGAGTAGATATCGCTGCGCACCGTCACTTCGCGGCCGGCAAGCTGTTCCGGCGCCATGTACGCGGGCGTGCCGTTGCGGATCTCCGCGCCCTGCAGCATGCCCGCGATGCCCGCCAGGCCGAAGTCGGTGATCAGCACCTGCCCCTCGCTGTCCACCATCACGTTGGCGGGTTTCAGATCGCGGTGGAGCACGCCGCGCGCGTGGGCGGCGGAAAGGCCTGCGCACAGACGCCGGCCCATTTCCACGGCCTTGTCGTGCGGGAGGCGGCCGATGCGGCGGATCAGCGAGGCCAGGTTCTCGCCGTCGATGTACTCCATGGAAAGATACGGCTGGCCTTCCAACTGCCCGACGTCGTAAACGCGGCAGACGTTGGGGTGCGACACCTGCCGCGCGATGCGCACCTCGTTGTAGAAACGCGCGAGGGCCATCTGGTCGGCGCCGGCGGCCTCGGGGAGGAACTTGAGCGCCACCGGCTGCGACAGCGTGAGGTCGGTGGCGCGGTACACCTCGCCCATGCCGCCGCGCCCCAGCAGGCCGATGATGCGATAGCGCTCGGCGATCAGTGTGCCGGGAAGGAAGCGGCCTTCGTCGGCGGTCTGCGATTGCAGAAGCCGGCCGGAGGTGCTGCTATGGCTGGACCGCGACGCCGGCGGCGGGGTCGGCGGCATGGCCACGGTGGCGGAGTCCTGCGGAGAGGAGACCGGCGTGGCACAGGCAGGGCAGAAGCGCCCGCCCGCCGGCACCTCGCTATCGCACTTTACACAGCGTTGCACGGTGGATCACGTACAGCGTAGCAGATGGCAGGGAATGAGGTTGCTGCGTCACAGCCGGTCAAACAGCATATGCAGTCCGTCGCGCACGGCCCCGGCCGCCGTGCCGCTCAGTGTGCCGGTGCATTCCACAAGCTCCCCCTTGTCCACCGTGAGGATCTGCGATATGTTCACTACGCTCGCTTTTCGGAGATTGGCCTCGCCCTTCTTCAGAAGCACGTTGCCCGGGGCCTTCGCCCTGCCCAGATTCGACGTAATCAGGCACACTACGCTTGTCGCAATCGCGCTCTGGTTGAAAACATCGTTCTGGACCACCACGCACGGATGCCGCTCCGCGGGCCCGAAATCAAGCCAATATACTTGTCCCTGGCGGATCCTGCTCACCAGCGTTCCTTCACGGTCGTGCGAACCCTGGCCTTCATTCCCTTCAGCAGGCGTTTTTCCGCCGGTTCCATCCCGTTTGCATAAACTTCATTGAGCCGGAGCAGCATCTGTTCCCGCCGCTGCCGTTGCAGGAACTCGCCCACGGCCACCGCAAAAAGCCGGCTGCGGCTCAGCCCCATCAGCCGCGCGGTTTCGTCGGCCTGTTGCAGTAGTCCGTCATCCAGGGAGATAGCCGTCTTCATAATACTACCGCTCGTTATACCATAGTTCGCACCAATTGGTAGTACCCGCCGAAAGGATCACACCGGCGCCAGCGAAGCCGCGCCGCCGCACGCGGCAAGTTGGCTGCATTGGCAGGAAGGTGTTATATGCTTGGCTGGTATGGGCGAAACGGCTGATCGTGTCGTCGCGCGTCCGGCAATTGTCGCCCTGGAAGGGGCTGACGGGTCCGGCAAATCCACTCAGGCACAGTTGCTTCACGACTGGCTGCGGGCGGAACGCATCTCCGTCCGACACATCAGCTTTCCGAGGGTATCCGAACGCGGGTACGGAGAAGCCATCGCCATGTTTCTGCGGGGCGAGTTCGGATCGCTCGAGCAGGTTCACCCGTACCTCGTCGCGTCTCTCTTCGCTGGCGACCGCGCTTCGGCCGTCCGAGACATTCAGCAATGGCTCGACGAGGGCAGCCTCGTGCTGGTGGACCGCTATTTTTATTCCAACCTGGCGTTTCAGGCCGCGAAAATCGAGGGCCTGGAGGCGAAACGCGCCTTCGCATCGTGGCTGGAGCATGTCGAATTCGAGTGCAATCGCATCCCCCGGGCGTATCTCAATCTCTTTCTCGATGTGCCCATGGAGTTCGTGCTCACGAATGCGAGCCGCCGCGCGCAGGAGCAGCGCGCCTACCTCAACGGCCGGGACGACATCCACGAAGTAGCCGGGCACTTCCAGCAACAGGTGGTCGCAGAGTATCGCAATTTCGGTGCCCACGACCCCTCTT
>CAYVPZ010000458.1:0-4626 GCA_964453955.1 uncultured Solibacteraceae bacterium
CGCGACACGGCGGACCGGCTCAAGGCGACCACCGCCCAGGTCCGGCGCTTTTTCGGCGAGATTTCCACCGAGAATCTGGCCGGGCGCAGGAAGGCGCAGGGAGTGGGTCCGCGGCGCGCCGAGATCATTGTCGCGGGCACGGCGGTGTTTCTGCGCACGCTGGAATTGTTTCAGGCGCCGGCGCTGTACTATTCCGCGGCCGGCGTTCGCGAAGGCATCATCGCCGATCTGTTTGCGCGCGGCGCGGGCCGCGAGCAGGCCACGCTGAGCCGCGACCAGCGCCGCACAGTGGAGGAAATGGCCCGCCGCTATGGCGTGTCCATACCGCATGTGCGCAAGGTGGCCGCGCTGGCCGGCGAATTGTTCCATCAACTGGAGCCCCTGCACCGCCTGCCGCCGTCCTATGGACGCCTGCTGGAGGCCGCCGGCTTTCTGCACGACATCGGGCATTTCGTCAGCGATTCCAGCCATCACAAGCACTCGCAGTATCTGGTGACGAACTCGGACATGCCCGGCTTCACCGACGACGAGCGCCGCCTGATCTCGCTGCTGTGCCGCTATCACCGCAAGTCCATGCCCGCGCCGCGCCATCCCCTGTTTGAGAGTCTCTCCGCGGAGGACAAGCGCGGGGTCCTTCTGCTCACGCCGCTGCTGCGCATCGCCGATTCGCTCGATCGCAGCCATGAGCAGCGCGTGGAGGGGATGGAAGCCGTCCAGCGCGATGGCGCCGTGGTGACCAGTTTGCACTCGTCCACCGACGTGGACCTGGAAATCTGGGCCGCCGACCGCGTGGCCGACCATTTCCGGCAGGTCTACAACCTGCCGGTCACCTTCGTGCGCGCGGCGGCGGCGCGAACCAACGAGAAGCGGGCGGGCAAGTGAGGTGATAAAATAGCGGTTGAACCCAACTGGGAGGTCGTCTAATGGTAAGACTGCAGACTCTGGATCTGCGTATCGGGGTTCGAGTCCCTGCCTCCCAGCCATCCTTTCGGTGAACTACTTTTCTCTCCCCTGCTCCGTCTTATTGCATATGAACCTGCAACGCTTTTCGTTGTTGTTAGCCGCCTGCGCCTGTGTGGCGGCCGCACAGCCGGTGTCGGCTCCGCCGGCGGGCCTGGAAGAGTCCCTGCGCGAGCGCATCCGGCCGTTTTATCAGGCCTGGGTGGATGGACATTACCGCAAGGCCTACGAGGTTGTCGCGGAGGACAGCAAGGACGCGTTTATTACCCAGCCCAAGACGCACTACGACGGCTTCGAGATTCAGAAGCTCGTCTTTTCCAACGACTACACAACGGCCGAGGTCACCACCGAGGTTCACACCACCATGTACTTCTATGGTCTGGCGGTGCCGGAAAAGCCGAAGATGGAGAGTTTCTGGAAGATCGTCGATGGGCAGTGGTATTGGTATGTGCCCCCGAGCGGGCCGGAGGGGAACTACACGGCGGCCCAGCGAATGCTGATGGGCTTTTTCCACGTGACGCCAGGCGCCGGAAACGGCAACCCCGCGTTGCCGTCCGCACCCGCCCCCGGGGCTGCGCCGGCCAGTGTTCCCGTCGGCCTGCCGACGCGGATGCCCCCGGGGATGCCGTCAGGACTGCCATCCGGACTCCCGCCGGTGGTTCCGCAAGGGAACCAGCCTGGCGGCGCGGGCATTCCGACCGGGCCTCCCAACGCGGCTTCCACTGCGCAGCTTCTCCAGAAACTTCGCAGCGAGGTGACGCTCGATAAGAACAATGTTGAGCTGCGCGCCGACCAGGCCGGGACGGCAGTCGTAATGGTGAGGAACAATGGGACGGGTCCTGTGCAGATCGTGGTGAGCGCGGCGCAGGTGCCGGGGCTCACAGTGAAGTCCGACAAGACCGCGCTTGGCGCCAATGAGTCCGCCACCATTTCGATTACGTGGGCGCCTGCCGGGTCGCACGGGGTGCCGCCTCCGGCATCGTGCGGGGTGTCGGTAAAGCCGACCAGCGCCTTCCTTCCGTTCACGGTAACCTTCCGCTAGCAGCCCTGACCTGCCGGTCACCCGGGCGATAGGATACCCTCGAAAATACTTGTCGATGGGAGGCCGGTGGAAGTGGGGCAGGATTGCATCCCGCGGCGGGACCCGCCCCGAGGGCCGATTGAAAATCGGCCGCTGCCCCGCGGCCGCCCCGTTCCTAACAGCCGGTGGAATGCAGGCGGAAACGCCCAATGTCATTTAAGTTTTCACCGGAGATGGGGCAATGGGTCAGTTCGGGATGCGGGGCAGGTTTTCAACCTGCGCGGGATACAATCCTGCCCCACAACTCCCCGGGTGTTCAGTGATGGAGAACTTAAGTGGCTTTGGGCGGAAACGCCTGCTCCACATCGCGGCACGCGAAGAAACGAACGCATAGTAGTACAACGGCAGTGGAGCAGGCCTTTGGCCTGCGCGGCTGTCGGCGCGCGTCCACTGCAAAAAGCAGAAGAGGGCGGGCCGAAGCCCGCCCTCTTCCATTTGGTCGTTAGACGTTTAGCCGAGACTTAGTGAGCCTGCGACTCGCCCCATTGACCGGTCCGCTGGTTGGAAGGAACCGCACCCGTATGTTGCAGTGAGAACGGCTCGTCCAGCTCGATTGCGTCGTAGTAGCTGCCCTGAGTCGGTAGGTTCTCGGGGCTGACGTAGGCAACACCATGGCAATACTGGAAGGTGGTCGTGGCAATGACGTACCCGACGAATCCAGTGGTTACCGCGGTGCTGATGGAGCCTTCACCCGACGGTGTCGGCACGCAATTCACGGCGCTGCCCAGACTCATAACAAGGCTGAGCGAGCAACCCGCCGGAATCAGGATGGGCGGCTCGGAGGGCGAATTGGCGGCGTTCGGATGGAACTCATTGGAAACCGCCGCGCCGTTGCGCGTACCAGTGAACCACAGAGTCACCGTACCGCTCTGGGAGGTCTGATGCGGCCAGATTGTCGGACTGACGGAGGTATTCACCACCACCAGGCCCGTATCGAAGCCCGAACCCGAAACAATCCACGGATAGAGCAGGTTGCACGAGCAGGGGTTGAGGATCACAGCCGCCAGCGGACTCTGCGTCACGATGAACCGCGGCAGAGAGCCCCAGGTCGTGCTGTTCGTATGACTGTCGATCGGCAGCAGCGACATACCCGGAATATCTGCGGCGATGGGAGCGAACGACGCCGTGACCGTGGAGGTAGACGTCGAAGCATCCGCGCCCAGAGCCGGAATGTTGGCCCCGAGGTTGATGGCCGAACTGCTATAGGTGACGCCAGCATTTATGGTAACCGATTCCTGCAGGTTCGGATCGTCGGACACGACTTCGTAAACTACAAATGAAGAAGTAGCGCCGCTGGTGGGCGTCCATGAACCGGCGACAGTCTGTCCACTGGCGCTTTGAGCGGTCCCGCCGGTGCCATCCGCATTCGGGTTCTTGACAAGGTACAGCACCAGGTTCGGGCCGCCCGTGCCACCGCCTGCAACGGCCGGGAAGTTCAGGTCGACGCCGTTCTGCAGGTTGTTGATGGTGATCAGGAAGCGAGTGCCATAGTCGGCCACGCCAATGCTGTCATCGCCCGCGGAGGGAGTCGCGCCCGAGGGGTCGGCATTCACGAGCGCACTCGGGTTGGTCACGTTCGGAGTGAAGCCGGATTCCGTGTAGTAGTTGACCGGGGTGCCAAGCAGATCCTGCCACTCCCAGCCTTTGGTTGTTCCGACGGCAGCCTCGTCCGTCCGCAGCGGATTCAGGTTGCCGACACTGGTGTTTAAGTCAGCCTGAGTGATCAAAGCCGTCTTGAACGAGGTCGCAAATCCCTCCGAGAACGTGACTCCGACAGCGTCGCTGCTGCCAGGATAGGCGCACTGCACTTCGTTCTGTGGGTTAACCTTGCCCGGGAGGAAGCCCGTGTACACGAAGGCCACCGTGGTGAACGGACTGGGCACCGTGAGCGAAGTGATGCCGGCGATGGAGATGGTCGCGGTAACGGTCTGGCCCACCGGGACCTTGGTCACATCGGCGCGGAGGTTGGTGACGCGGAGGACGCGCTCGTAGTTGGAGCCCGGAGCATCCAGCGGCACACCGAGGAAGTCGATGTACAGCCCGCCGTTGGTGACGGCGCCTTGGAAGGTGTTGTACTGACCCTGATAGGTCTCAACCGGAGTGCCCGCAAACTTGCCAGCGATCTCGCAGGCGCCGGTCGTGCCGGTCACATACGGATTGTTGGTCACCTGGCCACCGAGAGCCTGGCAACCGATTTGTTGCGTGGGCGCCCCGATTTGTCCCGGAATCGGCGGGAACGGGGTGGCGGCGGGGTACGGCTCATCGATCGTCAGCATTGCCTCGGCCACGCCCGCCTTGTTGAGGCTCCGGGTGGTGATTGGAGAACTCAGCGCGATGCGGATGTTAGCCAGCGGTACGGGCTGGCCGAACGGCGTCGGAGCGCCGCCGGTGCAATTCAAAATAACGTCGCCAGTGAGTTCGGCGACGCCTTCCACTCGAACCTGTTTCGGCGCGCTACCGGCCACGCACGTGATTGGCGCGGTGGTCGGGATTTGCGCCATCGCGGTGACGCCGAGCAGAAGCGTAATAACGGCAAAGGCCATCAGCCATTTGCGAAAGTCTGCCATTTCCTTCTCCTTGTGAAG
>CAYVPZ010000459.1:0-4617 GCA_964453955.1 uncultured Solibacteraceae bacterium
CGCGCGCCTTCCGTTGCTGGGCGATTACGCGGCGTACCTGCAGGCCACGGCGCTCTACGGGTTGAAGCGGCCCGGGGAGGCTCTGCCGCTTCTCGACGCGGTGTGGAAGACGTCGCCGCAATCGCCGCTCGCGGACAAGGCCGCCCTGCTCGCCGCCCGCTGCCTGCTCGACCTGCATCAGCCCGCCCGCGCGCTCGACATAATCGCGGCCCACCGGGTGGATATTCCCGACGCTTCGGCCGAGCTGGTGCGCGCCCAGGCCTTGGAAGCCTCCGGAAAAACCGCCGAGGCCGCGGGCCGCTATCAGTGGGTCTGGTACGAGTACCCGCTCTCGCCCGAAGCGCCGGCCGCCGCCGCCGCACTGGCCCGCATGCTTGGCCCGCCCGCGTATCCGAAGGAGAGTTCCGAGCTGCTGCTGGCGCGAGGCCGGAAACTGCTCGACGGCCGAGAGTATATGCGCGCGGCGAGCGATCTGCAGGCATCGCTCCCCCGCATGTCCCACGACGACCAGCAAAGCGCCCGCGTCATGCTCGGGGTCATTCGCTATCAGCGGCGGGATGCGGGCGCCTGCGACTATCTGCGTTCCCTCGAACTGACCGCGCCCGAGGCCGACGCCGAGCGCCTTTATTACGTGGTGCTCACCGCGTTGCGGGCAGGCCGCCAGCCGGAGGCGCAGGATGCGCTGGCGCGTCTGGAACGCTGGCATGCGCAGTCCAACTGGCGTCTGCAGGCGCTGGTCGCGGCGGCCAGCCGCTACGCCATCGATCATCAACCCGCCGCGGCGCAGCCGCTCCACCGCGCCTGCTTCGAGTCCTTTCCTCAGGACCCCCAGGCGCCGGGCTGCCACTGGAAATACGTCTGGCAGAGCTATATGGCGGCGCGCCCGGCCTCGCGCGACGCGTTGCTCGACCATCTGCGCCGCTATCCCGGTTCGGAAAAAGCGCCCGCCGCATTATATTTCCTCGGGAGAATCGCGCAAAGCAGCCACGATTTCCCGTCGGCTCGCGCATATTACGAAGAAATCGAGACGTTTTATCCGAATCACTACTACACCACGCTGGCGCACCAGCGCCTGCGGGAGAGCGGCGTGGCCACGGCCCCGCGATCCGCCCCGGTTGCCGCCCAGCTTGCCGCCCTCCATCTGGCGGACCGCCGCGCCACGGCCAACCTCGCCGCCAGCCCGGCCACGCAGTTACGTCTGGACCGCGCTCGCTCGCTCAGCGAGGCCGGGCTCTACGATCTCGCCGAAGGCGAGCTGCGCTTCGCGGGACGCGACAGCGCGCAGCCGCAGGTGATCGCGCTGGCCCTGGCCGAGCTGGCCGACCAACGAAAGACTCCCGACCTCGGCATTCGCTTCATCAAGCACTATGCGCCCGATTACCTGCAGTTGCCCCTCAACGACGCCACCGACCGGCTCTGGAAGCTGGCCTTCCCCATGCCCTACCGTGAGGCGCTGGAGCAGACCGCCCGGCTGAGCGCGCTGGATCCCTATCTGGTGGCCGCGCTCATCCGCCAGGAGTCCGAGTTCAACCCCCGCGCCGTTTCTCATTCGAAAGCCTATGGGCTGACGCAGATTCTTCCCGGCACCGGACGCCAGCTCAGCCGCAGAATGAAGCTGCGCGGCTTCTCCACCGCCATGCTCTACATCCCCGACGTGAACCTGCGCCTCGGAACGTTTTATCTGCGATTGCTTCTGGACCAGTTGCAGGGAGATTGGGAGGAGACGCTGGCCTCCTACAACGCCGGCAAGGGCCGAGTCAACGAGTGGCTGGGCCTCGCGCAGTTCACCGAGCCGGCCGAGTTCGTGGAGAGCATCCCCATCGCGGAAACGCGCAATTACGTGCAAAGCGTGCTGCGCAACGCGGATGTATACCGGAGACTATACGGGCCACGAATGAACGCGAATGCCCACGAATAATTGGCCGCGCAATGGCGCCGCAACAGGTAATTCGTGTTTATTCGTGTTCATTCGTGGCTATGAGTCCCAAACCCGGCCCTCCGGGCAGCACCAGCTTCCCGTGCTCCACGGTGACCCCGCGCCACGGGTCGTTCGAGATCAGCAGGTTTCCGTCCAGATCCGCGTAATCCACCAGCGGCGAAAGATGCGCCGCCGCGGTCACCGTGCAGGAACTGGAGATCATGCAACCCAGCATGGTCTTCATCCCCAGGGCACGGGCAATCTGGATCTCCCGATACGCCTCCATGATTCCCCCGCACTTGTCCAGCTTGACGTTGATGCCGTCGAACACGCCCTGAAGCCTCGGAATGTCGGCCGGGTGCAGCACGGATTCGTCGCCGATCAGGGGCAGCGGCGAGCGCTGGTGAATCCAGTGCATATCGTCCAGCCTGTCGGCGGGCATGGGCTGCTCCACGAACTCGACGCCCTGCCCGGCCAGCCATTCGATCTTGCGCAGCGCGACCTCTTTGTCGGTCCAGCCTTCGTTGGCGTCCACGCGCAGCGGCTTGTCGGTGACGCTGCGCACGGCGGTGATGGTGGCTTCGTCGCTGTCCAGCCCCACCTTGATTTTCAGCACCGCGTAGGGCGCGGCTTCGCGAACCTTGTCGCGGGTCATCGCGGGGTTGTCAATGCCGATGGAGAACGTGGTGACGGGAGCGTCCTTCGGATCGAGGCCGAACCAGCGGTACAGCGGCACGCCCAGCTTCTGCCCGGCCCAGTCCATCAGTGCGATGTCGAGGGCCGCTTTGGCCGCGTTCGCGCCGGGCACGTCGTGGAAAACGCGCGCCATCAGCTTCTCGAACTCCCACGGGTCGGCGCTCACCACCAGCGGGCGCACCCCTTCCAGCGCCGCCTGCGCGGCCTTTGCATCTTCCTTGTAGCGGACGATGGGAGCCCCTTCGCCGTGCCCGGTGACGCCATCGCGCGTGTAGCGCACGTACAGGACGTCGCGATATTCGCTCGATGACATCACAGTCGTCCAGGTGTGCCGGAGCTTCAACCGAACGACTTCGGTCTCAAACGTGGCCTCGCCCGAGCCCGCGCCCGCAACGGCGGGAGCCACGGCAGCCGCGGCGGCGGCGGCGCGAAAAAGGTCGCGTCGGTTCATAGGCTCTCGAACAACGCGGCGAGAGGAACTTCGAGCGCCGGGCCGCTGGTGCGCAGAATGCCGTCTCTTGCCGGACGGCTCCCTTCGGCCGTATGAACGTAACCCTGGCGAGTGCGCGGGTTCACCACCCAGACGAAGCGAACGCCAAAGTTCAGGTAGTCGTCAATCTTCTCCTGCACCTCATCGGCCCGATCATCGCGTGACAGAACCTCAATTGCCAGCAGCGGCGGCTCCGTGATTACGCGCCCGGACGGCATCGGGCCGGCCACCACCACGACGTCGGGAACGCGGAAGCGCGACGGCGTCACTTGGACGCGCGTTTCCGGGGCCGCCCAGATTCCGGTGAAGTGCGTCATCAGATACAGATAAAGCCGCCCCTGCAGGTTGCCGTGTTCGATTTCGCCCATGTTGCGTTCGAGCACCTCGCCGTCCACGTACTCGCGGTCGCCATCCGGAAAGCTCGTCGCAAGGTACTCGGCAACGGAGATCTGCGTGCCCGCGCTCATGCTCATAGTTTATGGGATGCGGCGGGCGGCCACAAAGAGCGGCGCCCAGTGCTCGTCATCCAGGCGGTCCATCTGCACTACCGGCCGCTGCCACGGCGTGGCGTCGATGAACTCCCCGTTGCCCAGGTACATACCCGTGTGCGTGATCCTCTCCGCGCTCGCGCCGAAGTACAGCAGATCGCCGGGCCGGAGCTGATCGCGCGCCACCGGGACCATGCCGGTCCACGCGGCCTGCTGGCTGGCATCGCGCGGAATCCCGACGCCGCGTCGCCGGCAAAGCATCTGGGTGAAGCCGGAGCAATCGAAACCATACGTGGAGGTCCCGCCCCACAGATACGGCAAACCCAGAAAACGCCGGCTGAACTCCACCACCTCGGCCACCTTCCGCGGCTTCGGATCGGAGATCACGTCGCCCCGTTGAATCCACGCTTTCCGGCCGCCGGGCAGCCGCACGCGGAGCCATCGCGGGTCATCTTCGGGAGCGGACAACACTTCCAGGCGCGCCTCGAACGGCACCGTGAGCAGCGGCCCGTGTTTAGTGACGTCCGCCTCGCGGTACACGTTGGCGAACAGCGACTCCACCTCCACGAACGGCCCCGAACGCGCGTAGGCCGGACGCCGCAACACCGCCGAAGCCGCCACCCAGCCCGTATATGCATCGGCGGTTTGAATGCGCACCCAAGCGCCGCGGCGCGTCAAAACCCCGGCGTTGGCGCCGTAGATGGCCTGGGAGACAACGTCGGCATTCGCGTTCGCGCGCGAATACATATTCGCCACGGGCGCCGTGATCACGACGTTAGCGGAGGGAGAGGCTTCGGCCATGAGGAAGGCCACAAGCAGACAAAACATCTGCTCTTGAGTATAGAGCGGTGTCGATGTGGGGCAGCGCCACGCGCTGCTCGCTTTGCGGGCTTACGCGCGGTCCGGATTCAGGTGAAGGCCCTTGTGAATCGCGTACAGCGCCAGTTCCAGCCGGTCGGAGACGCCCAGTTTGTCGAAGATGTTGTGCAGGTGGTTCTTCACCGTCTGCTCGCTGATGAACATCT
>CAYVPZ010000460.1:0-4613 GCA_964453955.1 uncultured Solibacteraceae bacterium
TCTGGCCATGAGCAGGGCCGGCCTGAATCGGTGCTACAAGCACGCGACGCCGCTGCTGCTGCTGGCGGCCAACGCGCCGGACATCGACATTGTCGCGCTTTCCCGGGGAGGGTTCGCATACTTTCACTATCATCGTGCGATCACCCATTCCCTCGCTGCCGCGCCCGTGCTGGCGCTGGTCATCGCATTTTTGTTCTGTGCGCTTGATCGCTCGCTGCGGCAACTTGGGGTCGCCTTCGGCCTGGCGCTCGCCGGGGTGGCCAGCCATCTGCTTCTGGACTGGACCAACGCGTATGGCGTGCGCTTCCTGCTTCCCTTCTCCTCGCACTGGTACAGTCTGGACCAGACCAACGTTTTTGATGTGTGGATCTGGGCGATTCTGATCCTGGCCGCCGTTGGGCCGTGGCTGGGGCGGCTGGTGAGCTCCGAAGTAGGGGCGCGCGCGGGCTCGGGGCGGGGGCTGGCGATTTTTGCACTGGTGTTCCTCGGGTTGTACAACGTAGGGCGCGGCGTGATCCACCAGCGTGCGGTCGACACGCTGGAATCGAGAGTGTACGACGGGGTTTCGCCGCTGCGAGCCGGGGCCTTCCCAACCGCGGCCAACCCATTGCAGTGGGATGGCGTGGTGGAGACCAACACCGCGGTCCGCCGGTATCATTTCAATGTGGCGGAAAGCTTCGATCCCGACTCCGGCGAGCTGTTTCAGAAGCCGGAAAGCTCGGCGGCTGTGGATGCCGCCGCGCTCTTGCCCGAATTCCGGGTGTTCCTCGGATTCTCGAAGTTCCCGCTGTGGAGCGTGGTGCCGGTACCGGAACCGGAGAATGGCGTCCGCGTGCGCGTGCGGGACATGCGCTTTGGTTTCTCGGTGGAGACGGTGGTGGATGCGGCCAATCGCGCCGCCCCCGCGAGCTTTCGCTTCCGGTAGTATCCCCGGCGCCGGCGCGCCCGCTAACTCAGGAAATTGAAGAGGCTGGTGCGCGGTATCTGCGCTTCGGATTGGAGCGCCGCCTGCTGCTGTGTCTGCGCTTCGTTGAGATCGATGATGGATTGCGTCTCATCGGCGTCCTGCAGCGTGCTCAACTGGGTGCGCAACTGGGTGTCGTCGTTGCTCTGTTCGGTGGTGGCGCTGGCCACGTTGTCCTGGACGTTGCCATAGAAAGCCAGTCCGTCGTTAAGATACCTGTCGGAACTGCTCACCTGCGCGAGCGCCGAGCTGACCCCGGCCGAGTCGTTATTCAGCAGGGCGTTGCGGAGATTGTTGATCGACTGGAACACGTTATCGTCGCTGTCGGGCGCGTCGAAAAGCTGCTGCGCGGTCTGCGCGATCGCAAAGGTGGATCCGTCGGGCGCCTCCACCTGTCTGGTGCTGGTGGCGCCGGCATAGGCGCTGATGGGATTGGTCTCGGTCAGGTCGATGGTGTAGGGCTGCGTCTGATCGCTGTCTCCGGCGAAGATGTAACGCCCTCCCACGGTGGTGTTGGCGATGTTGACAAGCTGCGTGAGAACGTTGCCCAGTTGCTGCGCGAGCTGGGTCCGCGTGTCGGCGGAGTCCATATCGCTGGCGCCCTGTGTCCCCAGCGACTCGGCTTGCTCCACCAGCGAGACCGCGCTGCTGACGGCCGATTCCGCGGTGTCGGTTTCGTTCTTGACGCTGCCGAGATTCTGCCCGATCTGGGTATTGCGCGAAATGGCGCTTTGCACCGATAAAATCTCGGAGATCTCGTCCGGCGCGTCCGCCACGTTGTTGACCCTCAGCCCTGTGGTGAGCTGCTGCTGCGCCTGATTCTCGCTCTGCTGAATGGTGTTCATTCCGTTGAGGAATGCCTGGGTTTGCGCATTGTAGAACGTGATCATCTCTCACTCCGGCTTCAGGAAGTGGCTGTCGGGATCAGGCCCAGCGTCACCTCATTGAGGTTTTCCAGAATGGAGAACATTTTTGAGGTCGCCTGATAGGCCTCCTGATAGGTCATCAGGTTCGCGGCCTCCTGGTCCAGCGAAACCCCCGAGACCTGCGATCTGAGATTCTGCGCCTGCGTCAGCAGGCTCTGTGACGTCGTCTGCTGACTCTGCGCATTGGAAATATCCTCCCCCACCTGACCCCCCAGGGTGCCGAACGCCCCGGTGAACGTCTCGCCGTTGACCACGTTTGCGCTCTGTAACGCCGCCAGGGCCAGGGCATTGCCGTTCCCTCCCGGGGCGCCGGCGGACGCGGCAGCGAGCTGGTCCGGGGTAAGCGGATTCACCGCGAGAGTGAATGCGGCGTCGGATGCGTTGTCATAGCTGAACAGGTCCGTGGTGGGCGCCTGGCCGTTTTCGTCCAGCCCATTGTCCAGGGTCCCGTTCACCTGATCGGCCAGCGTCTGCGCCAGCGTGTTCAGACCGCTCATGTACGACGGAAGCAGAGTGTTGGTGGTTTGCAGTTCGGAGCCAAGCTGTCCGCCGGTCATCTGGCTGGTAATGTCGTTGCCGTTCTGGTCCTCGATTTCGGTCTGCGGCAACGAGATGTTCGCCTGAATCGAGAAGGCGGTATCGCCCAGCACCAGCGGCGTCTGGCCTCCCAGGTAGACCGAGATGGCGCCGTCAGACTGCTGAACCGTGGTGAAATTGGCGTATTGGGAGAGTTCTTCGAGAGAGTTGTACATCTGCGCATCGACGCCGGCGTCCACCGTGCCATCCGGATTCGCTCGCACCTGCGAATTGAGTTGCGCGATGGCGCCCGCCAGTTGGTTGATGTTGTTCACCGTGGCCTGCGTTTCCGACTGCACCGAGTTGCCGGCGCTGAGGAGGGCCGCGGCCGTCTGGTTGAACGCCTGCGCGGTGTCCTGCGCCTGGGTCAGAACATTCTGCCTGGTCTGGGTGTCGTTGGGGCTCACGGTCAATGACGAGAAGCTGTTGAACAGGTTGTTGAGGGCGGCCGAGATACCGTAAGCGCCGGTCACATCGAACTGCGGCTCGAGGGTGGTCAGATCCGAGACGCTCTGACTCGCGAAATTCTCCGCGGATTGCTCGTTCTGGACCTGCGTTTCGGCGTACGTATCGCGCGTCGACTGCACCGGCCCGGCGGCCACACCACCCGAAAGCCCCTGTTCGACGTCGAACGGCTCGGCTCCCAGCGTCTGCACCTGTCTGGCGTAGCCGGGCGTGTTGGCGTTGGACACGTTGTTCTGTGTTACGTTCATGCACTGCTCGAGCACCTGCATCGACTGGGCCGAGTTGAAAAGGGCCGTGGAAAGACTGCTCATGGATCACCCGTGGAGTGTCATCGAACCGGCCACCGGCGCAGCCACCGCCCGGCCATCGGAGCCGTAAGAGGGTGGAGTTGTCTCTTCCGGGAACAGTACCGACCGGCGATGCCGGCACCATCGCCCGGCGGCATCGAGCAGGCGTCCCGCGCGCTCCACCGACCTGTGCAACTCGAAGCGGCGCGGCGAAGGCGCACCGGCAGGCTGCCCCGGCCACCCGGCGAAGATCTCGATCGCGTTCCGGAGCTCGCCCGCGGCCTGTTCCATTCCCGCCGGATCGCCGCGCACCAGCAGCGCACAGGCTTCGTTGACGTGTGTTTCCGCTTCCGCAATACCGCCTGCGCCACGACCGCGCTCGGCCGGTTCGTTCCGGGCTGCAACCTCCCCTGCCATTGCGTTACGCCGCGGCGCCGCTGCGCATGCTCTGCTGGATGATCTGTGCGCTGATCGCGCTGGAGTCGGGTTTATACTGGCCCGACGCCACGATCGCCTCGAGGCCGTCCAGATGCGCCTGGCGTCCCTCGGCGGTGAGCGCTCTCAGGTGCCCGCTCAGATTCGAGAGCTGCACGTTATCCGAGCTCTTCTGCGCGCCCGCCGTACGTGCGCGCGCCGTCGCCGAGTTGGCCACTATGCTGGCTGCCTGTGCTGTACCGGTTAATGCCGCTGCGTCGGAACTGGTGACCTTCATGGATCGGTACCTGGCCTCCTGAAGGGCTCATCGGCTGATCCACGCGGAACAATAGGGAATACAAGCGAACGCGCCTGGGAATACGCTGCGATCCGGAAAGGCCTATGGTCTCTGCAGGGGCGCAGGAACCCGCAGCCAGCGTTCCAGGATGCCTCGATGACCGTCTTCCGGCTCGCACGCCTGCTGCGGCGCCACGGGATTCACGATAGCGTTGTAGTGGCGCACCAGGTCCGCTTCCTCGAAGCCGATCACTGCGGCGTATTGGCGAAGGTAGCTCGTCGCGAAGATGCCGCCGGGCAGCTTCTCGTACTCACCGTCTTCGATCGCGCGCAGGAAACGCATGCTGATCTTGGTCTTTTCAGCGATGTGTTCCAGCGTCACGCCGCGCTTCTGGCGCCAACCGGACAGGTTCAAGTGCGCCCCGGACGAAAAGCGCGTTGAGCGTACTGAACCTGGAGTCGTTCTTCCCATGCTCACCTCTGGCGGAGGATACTGGCTATCAAGAGTTTTAAGCAACCATGATAACCGATTCCGGTACCCTCCGCGCAAGTAGTATGTAATTCACCTTGCGAAAAAAAAATCGCGACGGTCCCCCGGGGTACCTCCCCCCACACTGGCCGCTACAATGAAGCCGAGGGCCCGACGCCAGCCGCTTTATGAGCAACCCGCCTAAAACGGACCGC
>CAYVPZ010000461.1:0-4594 GCA_964453955.1 uncultured Solibacteraceae bacterium
GCTGTCGTAGGCTTTGCCGACGACGTCGTCGTCCTGCTGCGTGGAACTGGGTTTGGCCGCCGACTTTGGCTCGGGATCGGCCCCCTGGCCAGCGTTCTTTCGTGACTGAGGCTCTGAGCCGGGCATGGATCGCTCTCCTCATCTTACCGGGCGAAGCGATTGTCGACGACCATCTGCCGGCGAACGTCCCTCGAAACGGGCCAAGCCGCACAGAAGCCCATTGCTGAATACTGTCCGAAAGCAGTCATGAGACGATGCGAAAATATCGACATCATGACCAGCATCCGACGGTGCCCCGAGGACGAGCGCAACGAGATTCTCGCCATCATCAATGCGGCCGCCGAGGTCTATCGCGACACAATTCCGCAGGACCGCTGGCACGACCCTTACATGCCGCTGGATCAGCTGGAAGCCGAGATCGCCGCTGGTGTGGAGTTCTGGGGCTATGAGACGGAAAGCGTGCTGGCAGGTGTTATGGGGATTCAACCCGTGCGCGACGTCGATCTCATTCGTCATGCATACGTGCGGCCCGGCCTTCAGGGGCAGGGCGTTGGCAGAGCGCTGCTGGACCACCTGCGCAGCCGCAGCACGGGGCAAATGCTGGTTGGCACGTGGGCAGACGCCGTCTGGGCCATCCGCTTTTATCAGCGACATGGCTTCACCCTGGTCTCGCCCGAGCTCAAGTCGAAATTGCTCCGAATCTACTGGACGATTCCCGAACGCCAGGTGGAGACCTCCGTGGTGTTGGCCAGCCCTTCCATGCAGGAGAGCTGAATTTGTTGCGGGCGAAGCTTCCTCCCTTCTCTGCTTGACATCTTTCGTTCCAGCAAGCAAACTTCGCCTACGGGAAAAAGTCCCCCCAAAGTCCCGCGATTCGCGAAGCGAGGAAGGGCATTTGACAGGACAGCAGGCTAGCCGCGTGACCTATACTCTGGATTCCTCGCTGGACAGCGTGAACAAAGTCGAGCAGACCGCCGAGCAGATGGCTCGCAAGGCGGGCGTGGACGAGGACGAGATTTTCCGGATCTCCATGGCAGTGCGTGAGGCGGCCGTGAATGCGGTGCTCCACGGAAATGCATACGATCCGGACAAGCGCATGACCGCGTCGTTTGAAAACACGGGTTCCTCTCTGGTCATCCGGATTACGGACCAGGGCAAAGGACTCGATCCCGCCACCCTTCCCGATCCCCTGGCGCCCGAGAACCTGCTGCGCGGCTCGGGCCGGGGCATCTTCCTTATTCGGTCGTTTATGGATGAGGTACACTTCAAACAACTGCATCCCGGGACCGAGCTGACACTGATCAAGCATCTCGGAACCGCTCCAACCGGCGCCTAACTTCCCCGCGATTCAAGTTTTTCCAAGGAGGAATTTCTCGTGAGCATGAAAATCAGCACTCGTCAGGTAGACGGGATAACGATTCTCGATCTCGGCGGCCGGATCACCCTCGGCGAGGGCAGTGTGCAGTTGCGTGATTCGGTCCGTGACCTGCTCGCCAAGGGCCAGAAGAAGATTCTGCTGAACCTGGGCGACGTGAATTACATCGACAGCTCGGGCATCGGCGAGCTGGTAAGCGCCTACACGACCGTCCGCAATCAGGGCGGCGAACTGAAGCTGCTGAATTTGACGCGCAAGGTGCATGATCTGCTGCAGATCACCAAGCTCTACACGGTGTTCGACGTAAAGGACGACGAAGCCAGCGCCATCGCGTCCTACGCGCACGCCTGAGCATCGTTTCGATTTGGAATGGGGCTGCCACTGGGCAGCCTTTTTCCTTTTGAACGCCAGTTTGCCGGCCGGCTATTTTCCATCGAGGCCGCGGTCCTTCAGCATCGCTGCAATCTCCGGAGCCCGCCCGCGCCAGTATGCGTACATCCTGGCCAGATTCTCCGTGTTGCCGCGCGATAACACCATCTTCCGGAAGCGATCGCCGTTGGCGCGCGTCAGCCCGCCGTTCTCCTCGAACCACTGATATGCGTCGTCGTCCAGCATCTCGGCCCACTGATAGGCGTAATAACCAGCCGCGTAGCCGTTTGCCCAGATGTGCATAAAGTAAGTGGAGCGATAGCGCGGTGGAACCGTGGCCAGAGCCACGTGCGACTTCTCGAGCGCGGCCTTTTCGAAGGCGTCTACGTCCTGCAGCGGCGTGCCCGCCTGCAGCGTGTGCCATTGCATATCGAGCATGGACGCAGACAGCAGCTCGGTCAGCGAATATCCCTGGTTGAAGTCGCGGGCCTTAATGACCTTTTCAGCCAGGCCCAGCGGCATCGGCTCGCCTGTCTTGTAATGCTTTGCATAGTGCTGGAAGACAGTGGGATAGGTCGCCCAGTGTTCGTTGAACTGCGATGGGAATTCGACGAAATCGCGCGGAACCGACGTGCCTGACAACGTCGGATACTCGACGTTGCTCAGCATCCCGTGCAGCGCGTGCCCAAATTCGTGGAACATCGTCCGCACATCGTCGGCGCTAATCAGGGCTGGCTCGCCAGGCGCGGGCTTCGGCAGGTTGGCGACGTTGTAGACGACCGGCAGATCGCCCAGCAGTTCGCTCTGGTCGACGAAGCTCGACATCCAGGCTCCGCCGTTCTTGTTGTCGCGCTTGAAGTAGTCGCAGTAGAAGAGCGCCAGCGGCTTGCCGTCAGCGTCGTGCACCTCGAATACGCGGACATCCGGTTGCCATACCGGAATGTTTTTGCGCTCCGTGAAGCTCAGCCCGTACAGCTCGTGCGCCGCGTAGAAGACACCATTCTCGAGGACGTTGTTGATCTCGAAGTAGGGCTTGACCTGCGACTCGTCGAGGTCGTACTTCGCCTTGCGTACCTGCTCGGCGTAGAAATTCCAGTCCCACGGCTGGAGCTGGAATCCGCCCTGCTGCGCGTCGATGACCGCCTGAATGTCCTTCCCTTCGTCGCCGGCCTTGGCGGTCGCCGCGGGGATCAGCTCGTTCAGGAAATGCAGTACGGTGTCCGACGTCTTCGCCATCTGGTCTTCGAGTTTCCACGCGGCGTACGAATCGAACCCCAGCAGCTTCGCCTTCTCCGCCCGTAGCTGCGCCAGCCGCGCGATCACAGGTCGCAGATCGTTGCCCGGCTGCTCGGAACGCGTCCATCCTTTCTCAAACAGCGCCTCGCGTGTGGATCGGTTGGTCAAGCCGGTCAGGTCCGGCTGCTGCGTCGTATTCTGCAGCGGGATAACGTACCCATCCACTTTGCGCGCGGACGCCGCCTGCGCTGCTGCCGCGATCTCCGCGTCCGTCAAGCCAGCGAGGGCGGACTTGTCGGTGGTCGTGTACGCGGCTTTCTTCGTGGCTTCCAGAAGCCCACGGCTGAATTCTTCCTCCAGCTTCGACGCTTCCTCGTTCAGCTTCTTCAGCTTCTCTTTGTCGGCATCGCTGAGCGCGGCTCCCGCGTGTACAAACTGGTCGTAGACGATCTCGACCAGTCGCTGACTTTCTGGATCAAGATGCAGCTTGTCGCGGGTTTGATAGACCGTCCGGACCCGCGTGAACAGCTTCGGGTTCAGGTAAATCGCGTCGCGATGCGCTGCCAGTTTCGGCGCCAGCTCCCGCTGCACGTTCTGCAGGTAAGGATTCGTATTCGCGCCGGTGACCGCATCGAAGGCCGCGTGCGCTCGCTGCAGGAGCTGTCCTGTTTTCTCCATGGCGATGAAGGTGTTCTGGAACGTTGGCGCCGCAGAACTGTTTGCGATCACCAGCATTTCCTTCTGCTGCTCCGCCATTCCGGCCTCGATCGCCGGCTGGTAGTCGGAATCTCTGATGCGGTCGAACGGCGGCGCGTGGAAGGGCAGCGTGCTTTGCGAGTAGAACGGGTTTTCTGGCCCGAAGACCAAGGTCTGAGCGATGAGAGATGTGTCAGTCATGAAGAAGGTAGTCGCGGTCACAGCGACGAAGAACAGAGACTTCCGGATCAAGGGAATGTCCTCAGGGCGAAGCTGCATTGTATCGCTCCCGAACTTAGGTCTGCATTGCGTTGCCTCTCGTCATTCCTGTTGCATTTGCGCGGACCGTTCGTAAGATAGAGCCAACCACCCACACCATGCGCAAATCTCAGACCGTGCCTCTGACGTTGTTGGCTGCTGCAGCAATCTCCGTTTCCACTGGATGCGATCATCCGACCCAGGTTCGCAACTGCGTCGATGCACAAGGCCACATCGTTCCCGACGATCGCTGTGACCATCCTGCCCACGGCGGCAGCGGTGTCCCGATTCTCCTGGGCTATCGCTACCTCTATGGAGGCGCCAGCGGCGGGAGGATGGGCGACACGGTCGTTGGCGGATCCTCCGAGCCCGAGGCCGGCGCGCGCGTCGTTTCGGGAGAGTCGGGCGCTGTAGTGCGCGGCGGGTTCGGCGGCGAGGGTGAGGGCGGACATGGCGGTGAGGGTGGACACGGCGGAGGCGAGTAGTGCAGCGCCATCGCATCGTCGCGCGCCCGGATTGGCAGAAAAAGGTCGAACAGGTCGGGCTCACCTATCACACTGTCGGCGACCAAACGTATTGGGATGAATCGACGTACTGGGAATTCACGTCCGCGGAGATCGACCGCATCGAAGCTGCAACCGCCGAGTTGCAGAAAATGTG
>CAYVPZ010000462.1:0-4590 GCA_964453955.1 uncultured Solibacteraceae bacterium
TGTCCCCCGCCATCCTCGTTTCGCAAATCGAAGTGCAGAAGAAGCAGAAGTCGCAGGAGCGGCCCCCCGTTCTTCCCGCCCCCTTCGAGGACAAATGAGACGCGCGGCCAACAGCCCGCGGCAAGGGTCGATGCAGGCCAAAGGCCTGCTCCACTGTACTACTGCACGCAGGAATCTTTGCAGCCCGCGACGATTCGCAGTGGGACAGGCCCGTGGCCTGCGCGGGGCTCTCAGCCCCGCCTGCCGGTGGGTTGCGGCTTGCTCCACTGTGGAGCAGGCGTTTTCGCCTGCGTTCGGCCGGTGTTACGACTTTTGCCGCGGGCGCCTCAGACAGGAGAAACGAAAATGCGAACTGCCCCTACATTTCTGATGCTGTGCGTTTTCGCCGCTGCCGGCCCTCTGCGGGCCCAGGACGACACCGTCACGAAGGCCATGCGCGACGAGCTGGACCGTTCCATGAAGCAGCTCCAACTGGAAAATCTGGAGAAGCCCTACTTCATCTCTTACCGCGTGATCGACACCGACAGCGCCAGCGTCTCCGCCAGTTTCGGCGCCCTGAACAACAGCTCCGAAGGCCGTTCCCGCACGTTCACGGTGGAAGTGCGGGTGGGCGATTACAAGCTGGACAATACCAATTACTTTTCCATGGGCTTCGACATGTCCAGCATGGTCCAGGTGTTTAACGGCGCCGCCGAGCTTCCGCTCGAGGACGATTACAAGGAGCTGCGGCGTCAGATGTGGCTGGCCACCGACGCCACATACAAGAAGGCCGTCGAGGATCTTTCGAAGAAGCGGGCCGCGCTCGAAAACAAAGTGAGCACCGATGAAGTCGCCGACTTCACGAAGGAGGACCCGGCCCACAGCACCGCGGATGCGCCGTCGGTGCATGCCGACCGCGCGCAGTGGGAAGCTCTCGCGCGCAATCTCTCCGCGCTGTTCCGGCAGATGCCCGACATCTACACCTCCACGGTCAGCCTCTCCGCGGTCAATTCCTATATTCGCTACCTCAACAGCGACGGAACATCGTACACGCGCCGCGAGCCCCGCGTCTCGTTTGACGCGCACGCCACCACCCAGGCCCCGGATGGCACGCCTCTCGACGACACCGTGTGGCTCTACGCGACGTCGCTGGCCGGGCTTCCTTCCGCCGGCGATCTGGCGTCGCGCGTGCGCGCCCTGGGCCAGCGACTCAAGGACCTCCGCGCGGCTTCGCCCATCGAGAACTACAACGGCCCCGTGCTCGCCGAGGGCGACGCGGCCGCGCAGCTTTTCCGGCTGGTATTCGTGCCCGATCTGCTGGGCGTGCGCCGCCCCCTGGTGGACAGCAGCGGGCCGGGGCAGCAGGCCGGGCCGGCGGAGAACCCGTTCATCGATAAGATCGGCGCCCGCGTGCTCCCGGAGTTCCTCAGCGTCACCGATAACCCGACGCTCGCCGAATACAACCAGAAACCGCTGGCCGGCTATTGCAAAGTGGATGAAGACGGCATCCCCACTCGCGAGACCAGGCTGGTGGAGAAGGGCATCCTCCAGACGCTGCTGGTAACGCGCGATCCGGTTCGCGGCATCGAACACAGCAGTGGAAGCCGCCATGCAGGCCAGGCCGCGCCCTCCAACGTTTTTGTGACCGCGGAGAACGGCGTGAGCGAGGCGGAACTCCACGCGAAGTTTCTGGAGCTGGTGAAACAGCGCCACAAGGCATTCGGCATTGTGGTGCGCCGGATGAGAACCTCCACCCATCCGCTTCTGGCGTACAAGGTGTTCCCCGATGGCCGGGAGGAGCTCATCCACGGCATGCA
This sequence comes from uncultured Solibacteraceae bacterium, assembly GCA_964453955.1. Taxonomy (GTDB): domain Bacteria; phylum Acidobacteriota; class Terriglobia; order Bryobacterales; family Bryobacteraceae; genus CAWACP01. Next base: position 1,797 of record CAYVPZ010000462.1, read on the forward strand.
GTTCTCCGGATTAAACACCGCCGCGTTTAAGGAAATTGTGGCCGCCTCGAAAGACCAGAATATGCTGACCGTCGAGTATCGCCCGCAGCGCACCATGGGCATGTTCGCTTTCGGCGACGAAGGGTACGCGCCGGTCACCATGGCCGTGCCGTCGCTTCTTTTCGAGGATGTCACGGTGCGCAAAATCCGCGGCGAAACGCCCCGGCCGCCGGTTGTGCCGCACCCGTATTTCGACGGCAAGTAAGCATGTGGGGCAGGCTTGGCCAGAGGCGAAGCCGCGCTCGTCTACTTATCCGCGGACAAGGTCGGCATTCGTCCTTCGCCCCGGGTCAAGGCCGCCCAGCTTGCCCTAGGCGACAATTGGCGCTATGATTAGCGACAGAATGGTCAACGAACTGAGCGCCATCGTCGAAGAGCTCGGAGGAAAGGCGGCTCTGGGCCGCACGCTGACCAGCGAGGCTGAGCTTCGCTCCGCAATTCGCGAGGGCTTCCCCAAAGAAGTGGTGGACAGCGTAATGGACTCGATGGGCCTCACCCTCAAGGATCTCTCCGAGAGCCTGAACCTTTCCCCACGCAGCCTGCAGCGCCGCGGTCACCAGGGCCGCCTGGCCCGTCATGAATCCGACCGCGTCTACCGGCTGGCTCGCATGGTGGCGTTAGCCAGGCACTACATCGGGGACAAGGACAGCGCGGCTCGCTGGCTGAAGCGTCCCAACCGAGCGCTCGGCGGCAGCGCCCCACTGGATCTGATGGACACGGAACCCGGGGCGCGGGCGGTCGAAAATGTGCTGGGCCGCATCGCGTACGGCGGCATGAGTTGACGCGCGTCTATCGAATACTTCGAAAGCTTCACGCGAAGAAGCCGCTCGACGGAGAGGGGGCGTTCCAGTTTGGCGGCCGCTGGTCCAGTCCGGGAACGCGGCTCGCCTACACGTCCGAGCACTTGTCGCTGGCCATGATCGAATACTTCATTCACATCGATCCAGGCGACGCGCCCGCGGACCTCGTGGTGGTTTCCGCGGACATACCTGATGGTGTCTCCCGAAAAAAAGTGGTCAGCGGCCGGCTCCCCTCCGCCTGGCGCCAGAGCCCTGCCCCACCTGAACTGGCCGCCGTCGGCGATTCCTTCGCAGCGGATCGCAAGGCCGCGGTGTTGATTGTTCCGTCGGTCCTGGCCCCGCCGGAAGCGAACTGGCTCATCAATCCCCGGCATCCGGAATTCGCCCGCATCCGGGTTCATGCTCCCGAGGATTTTCATTACGACGATCGCTTCTTCGCCTGACGCCAACGCCGAGGACGTGGCGTGACTGGATAACGAATAAAGCCCCAATCGCGAGAGCCTTCCGGCAGGATAATGGAGATTGTGAAACGAGCGATGAAACCAAGCCGACTCAAGCAAATATTTGAACGTCTGGCGAAAAGGGTAACCGATATCCAAGAAGTCACGGTCCCCGTCGAAAACCAGCCAAGACCAGGTCCACCTTCGTTGCCCACGATCCGATGGGGCGCAATCGTGCCCCCAGAGTTGGCCGAAGCCCGTTCTGAAACGGTGGATGAACTCGCGGGAATCACAGAACCTGATGGAGTGTGGAGCAGATCAACGATGCTTCTTTCTCCCGAAACCGAGTTTAGCATGCGGGTCTTGTCGGGGTACCAGTTTGCAGGAGCAGCTTGCGTCGATTCGCATCCTGAGAGGAGCTTTCTCATGTTTGCCATCGCCCTTGAGAGCGCCGTGCTCGGGAAAGACACGACGTCGGAGCTGACATACCAGCTCGGAACACGGGTGGCTCACTTGATCGGCAAAGGCTTGAGCGGCAGAAAACTCGTTGCTCGCTCAGTGGTTGAACTCTATGACCGGCGCTCGAAAATCGTGCACAAAGGGGAATACGGCGTCTCAAGGAAAGAGGCCGGACTGATTCATCTATATTGCATGACTGCTCTTGGGATGCTCGTAATATCGCCTGTCTTTGCCGAATTCAAAACGAATGCACACTTGGAGGGGTGGTTTAAAGATAGAATGCTCGACGGCCCTGACCACTTCAATCAAGAATCTCAAGTCTAAACGTGGCAGCCAGTAGTCGCAACTTTACCGGCGGTGGCTCCGCAGCCTTCTCCCCAACCTCCGCCCCCCCGCCCCCTACCGTCTCCGTCTTCCCCGCGCCCGCAGCACCGGAGCCGCATTGAACGCCGCCTCCAGAATGTCCGTCTGCTCCTCCGCGTGCCGTTTCAGCGAGCCGGCCGCCGGGCTGGCCGATTCCGGCCGCCCCAGATAGCGCAGCGGGCGCTTGCCCTCCAACACCGCGCCAATCACGTCCTGCACGAATTCCCACGGGCCCATGTTGCGCGGCTCTTCCTGCACCCACACCACCTCGGCCGAAGCCGGATACCGATGCACCGCCTCCTTCATCTCCGCCGCGGGGAACGGGTAGAGCTGCTCCAGCCGGATGATAGCCACGTCGTCCACCTTGCGCTGCTCGCGGCTGGTGGCCAGATCGTAGTAGATCTGCCCCGAACAAATCAGCACGCGGCGCACGCGGGCCGGCTCCGCGATCGCGCCATCCTGCAGCACCTCGGAAAAACGACCGCCCGAGAATTCATCCAGCGTGGAAACCGTGCGCGGGTTGCGCAGCCCGCGCTTGGGCGTGAAAACGATCAGCGGCTTGCGCATGGCCCGCAGTACGTCGCCGCCGTACATCTGCCGCCGCAGCAGATGAAAGTACTGCGCGGGCGTGCTGCAGTTGCACACCTGCAGGTTGTTCTCGGCGGAGAGTTGCAGGAAACGCTCGATACGAGC
>CAYVPZ010000463.1:0-4579 GCA_964453955.1 uncultured Solibacteraceae bacterium
CGCAGATCGTCTTCCACGAAACCCAGCATCTGGTAGGGCTCGTGCACCTTCACCGGCTCCCGGACCAGCCCATAGTAGTCGCGCAATGCGGCCACGCAACTGACGTGGATGCCGGTCACGGAGCTGCTTCCAAAATCCAGCGGAATCCGATCCGGTTCCCGGTGTTCCAGGGCGGCGCGCAACCGGTCCCGCGAAGTGCTGCTTTGATTCAACAGCCGACTTATATCACGACTGCACTGCCACGCGCGTGGCGGCCGCGCGGATCACCGAGTGGGCGAGCCCGTCTCCCAGAACTTCTCAATCTCTTCCAGCGGCTTGTTCCTGGTTTCCGGCACGAAGAACCAGGTGAAAACGGCCTGAGCGAATGCCATCGCCGCCAGGAATCCGAAGGTGACTGCTTTCCCTATTTGATTGAACGCCAGGGGGAAGAAAAGAACCACCACGGCATTGGCAATCCACTGTGTCAGCACCGGGACGGTCATGGCGGTGCCTCGAATATGGTTGGGAAATATCTCCGGAACCAGTGTCCAGAAGACCGGCCCGATGCACGAGCAGAAGAAAGCCAGGTACAGCAGAATGAGCGCCAGCACGATCCGGCCCTGAAAATGTCCCATCATCACCGCCGCTGCCAGGGCCACAAGAGCGCTCGTCATGCCGAGCGATCCGACGATGTATAACGGCTTGCGTCCGTAGCGATCGATCAGCCCAAAGGAAACCAGCGTAAAAACCAGGTTGTTCAGGCCTATTATGAACGTGGAGAACAGCGCTGCGTCGATCTTCCAGCCGGTGGATCTAAAAATGGCCGGGGCGTAGTCGATGATCGTATTGATTCCCGATACCTGAACGAGGACCGCGAGAAAAAATCCAACGATCACCGCGCGGCGTATTCCCGGCTGGATCAGGCCACTCCAGTCATGCCGCTTTTCGATGAGACTCGCCCGGATTTCGGCTGCTTCGAATGCCGCGCTCTCCCGGCCCCCAATACGTTCCAGAACGGTGAACGCCTCCCGCTCCCTGCCCGCCATGAACAGATACCGCGGGGTCTCCGGCGCGAAAAACAGCAACACGAAGAACACTACCGAGGGAATCAGGCCGGTAATGAACATCCAGCGCCAGTTCGCGGGGCCAATGTCGCGGAGCAGGTAGTTGATGCAGTAGGAAATCAGGATGCCGATCACGATGGACATCTGGTAGAGGGTGCCCATGCGTCCGCGCATGGTCGGCGGCGAGATCTCGGAAACGTACATAGGCGAGAGAATGGATGCTCCTCCCACTGCCAGGCCGCCCACGAACCGTGCGGCGATGAAGATCGCAAAAGTAGGCGCCATGCCGGTGGCCGCCGAGGTGAGCGCGAACAAAACCGCGACCGCGAGCAGGATCTTCTTGCGGCCGTAGAAATCGGTCAGCCTTCCGGCGACGGTAGACCCGATGACACAGCCAAACAACAGCGAACTGAATGCCCAGCCGAGGCTCAGGTCGTTGAGCTTGAAGTGCTGCGTCAGAAAGGGCCCTGCGCCGGTGATAATGGCGATGTCGAATCCGAACAGCAGCCCGCCCAATGCCGCCGTGGCGCCCAGGAAGATGACGTAGGGAAGATTGATCGTGGTTTTCATCGCTCGCCCGAACCGGTACCCATAATGACAGCATCCGGACACCACCCGAAACCGATCCCCCGGGGCCGCTCGTCAACCGGGTGTGCTCGTTTCGTGTTATTCCTGAGAGACGGTTGGCGGTTCCGGGGTGGAGGCCCCCACGTTGATGGCAAGCGGACCCCTTGGACAAGATGCACTGAAGCGCTACCTGAACGATGGCTACGTCGTGGCGCGCGGCATGTTCGACGCAGAGGAAATCGCGCTTCTGCACCGATCCGCGAAGGAGGACAAAGCCTTCGACGATCATGCCTTCGACAGAGCCGATGCGGAGGGCGGCACCGTCCGGCTGGCTTTGTGGAACCACCCCGGCGATTCGATTTACGGCATGTTCGCGCGGTGCCGGTCCGTCGTCGAGTCAGCCGAAATGCTGCTGGGTGGCGAGGTGTACCATTACCACTCCAAAATGATCATGAAAGAGCCGCGCGTCGGCGGCGCCTGGACGTGGCATCAGGATTACGGCTACTGGTATCAGAACGGCGTTCTCTTCCCGCTTCTGTGCAGCGCGTTCATCGCGGTGGATCGCGCCACCCGGGAGAACGGGTGTCTGCAGGTATTGCAGGGCTCTCACCGGGCCGGCCGCATCGACCATACGCTGACTGGCGAGCAGGCCGGAGCCAACGCCGAGCGCGTGCAGGAACTCGCGAAACGCCTCGAACTGGTCCACGTGGAGATGGAACCCGGCGACGCGATATTCTTCGACTCCAACCTGCTGCATCGCAGCGACCAGAACCGCTCCGACCACCCACGCTGGTCTCTGATTTGCTGCTACAACGCAGCGCGCAACGACCCATACAAGGAATCGCACCACCCCCGCTACACTCCTCTGATTAAGGTGGACGATTCGATGATCAAGACCGTCGGGCTGAGCAGGTTTGCCGACAGCCCGGCCGACATGGCATGGCTCGATCCGGATCGCGATATGAGCGCGGCCAGCCTGGCCAGCCAACCGAAGCCATGATTCCGAGCCCTCATGACGGAAGTGCGGCGCCGCCGCGAATGCGCTGCTACCTCAACGTGATGACGCTGGAGGATCTGCCGGCGGGCTCGTCCGGCCCGGCGGGAGCGGATTCGGAAGTTTGGCTCGCGGCAATTCGCGAAGCGGGATACGAAGGGGTCCAGTTCATCGACCCATTGACGAAACAGCAGTCGGCCGCGTGCGCGCGTCTGAAGCTGGGAAAAGCGGGATCCGGCAGAGTCAACGAGCCGAAGGACGCAGAGGAGCTCGCCGCTCGATTCGCCGCCGAGGGAATGGAATGCGCCACATTGCATGTGGGATGGGGTATCGAGGACGACGAACAGGCCGCCTCCCTGATAGATTCCGTGCTGGCGGCATCCGCTCGCCACGGCGTGCCTCTTTATGTGGAAACGCACCGGGCCACGCTTTTTCAGGACATGTGGCGCACGCTGCAGTTCATCGGGCGATTTCCGGAGATCCGGTTCAACGGCGACTTCTCCCATTGGTACACCGGGCTTGAGATGGTGTATGGCGGCTTCCGCAACAAATTCCAGTTCATTCGTCCGGTACTGGAGCGGGTGAATTTCCTGCATGGGCGCATCGGCGACCCGGGGTCCATGCAGGTTGACATCGGATCGGGCGATGTGGAGACTCACCCGTATGTGGCGCACTTCCGTGAATTGTGGTCGGCGGCGTTCGCGGGATTCCTGGAGAGAGCCCGCCCCGGCGACTATATCTTGTTCGTGACGGAGTTGCTGAGCCCCCGCATTTACTACGCGAGGCGTCTGGTAACCAGCGGCAAGGAACGACTGGAGGAAAGCGACCGCTGGGAGCAGGCATTGGTGCTTCGGCGAATCGCCGAGGAGTGTTTTCGGTTCGTTCGGGAGAATAAAGATGCACAAGGACCTGTCTGAAATTCACGATCCGCTCGGGTGTTTGTTCGAATGGCCAAAGCGGCCGGACGAATGGGAACAGTACCGCCTCACCGATGAACAAATCGCTTTCTATCGCGAGTTCGGCTATTTAGCGGGCGTTCGTGTGCTCAACGATAAGCAAGTGGAGCTTCTGAGGTCTGAGCTGGCCGCGCTGGTTTCGAAATCGCACCCCGGCCATGCGCTGTTTTACGAATACCACTCGAACGAGTCGCAGATCGCGGACACCGCGTTGTTTCACGCGCTGGGCGCCTGGAGAATCGAGCCCGCATTCCATGACATCCTGTGGAGCCCGCCATTTGTAATGGCCGCATCGCAACTTCTGGGGGGCGCGGTACGCTTCTGGCACGACCAGTTGTTCTGCAAGCCGGCCAGGCATGGCGGCGTAGTGGCATGGCACCAGGACTATTCATACTGGACTCGCACCGAGCCGATAGCCCACCTGACCTGCTGGATTGGACTGGACGACAGCACTCGCGAGAACGGATGCCTCCACTATGTGCCGGGCAGCCATCGATGGAACCTGCTCCCGATCACCGGATTGGCAGGCAATATGGATGAGATTCTGACCGTGCTAACTCCGGAGCAAAGGCAGTCCTTTCGTCCCGTTCCGGTGGAATTGAAGCGTGGAGAATGCGCCTTCCATCATCCCCTGATGGTCCACGGTTCCTTTGAGAACCGATCCGAGCGGTCTCGCCGCGCGACGGTGATCAACGTCTTCCGGGATGGCGTCCGATCGGCGTCCGACGAGCCATTGCTGGTGGGGGTCCCAGCGATCCCCTGTGGCCACAAAATGGAAGGCGCGTTTTTCCCGCTTCTGTTCGATCCGCAAGCGGCGTGAGCGTCCGGCGCTGGAATGCGCGGAGCAGCGCACCCGAATTGACCTTTAACTCATTGATTTCATGGAGCTGGCGGAGGGAATCGAACCCCCGACCATCTGATTACAAATCAGATGCTCTACCAACTGAGCTACGCCAGCCTGAGCCTGGAGCGGGAGACGGGAATCGAACCCGCAACCAACAGCTTGGAAGGCTGTGACT
>CAYVPZ010000464.1:0-4578 GCA_964453955.1 uncultured Solibacteraceae bacterium
CCCTCATGCGGTCGGCCACCATCTCCGGCTCCTTCACAATCTGCTCCACCGAGAGCTGGCCGATGATTCCGCGCAGGTGGCCTTCCATCACCAGGCGAATCAGGCCCTCGCGCGCCTGCGGCGTCTTGCTCAGAAACTGCTCGGCCGCGGTGGTGATGGACTCCTTGTCCGACTTCACCTTGATCTGCGCCACGGCCTCCACGGTCACGGCGACGCCCTGTTTCGTGTACAGGTCCTGCTGCGGCGCCACGTCGAACGACATCAGCTCCAGCGACAGCGACCGGTAGTTCTCCACCATCGGGAAAATCACCGTGCCCCGGCCGATGACGATCCGCGGGCCGCGGTATCCATACACAATCAGCGCCTCATTGGGGCCGGCCTTGCGATACAGCCGGGCCAGCATGGCCATCAGAAACAACAGGGCCAGGATCATCATCCCGACCCACACAAAAACCGTTTGCGGTTGCATCCAATCTCCTTCGATTCCTGCCATCCTCAGTTACGAACCAGCGGTCCCCGCCTGGTCCGTTTCCAGCCCGGCCATTTCTTCCCATGGCCGGACGTATGCGATCCCTCGTTCGTAGCGCGTCACCACCACTTCGATTCCCTTCACGATGGGCGCGCCGGTCTCGCTGCGCGCGCCGCAACAACGCCGCACGCCCTCCTGCGAGTAAATGAGCTCCCCGGTCCCCCCGGCGCGGATGCCCGAGCTGATCCGCCCGAGCACGCCGATCATGTCGTAGTCGGAAGCCTCCAGATCGTGCTCGTGCGCCAGCAGCACCTTCACCAGAAACCAGAACACCACCGCCGCCCCGAACGTGCCCGCCGCGCCCGCCAGCAGCAGCGCCAGCACGAACCAGATGCTCGAGTACCTGGTCAGCAGGTACCCGGTGCCCCCGAACCACGCCAGAAACGCCGTGACGGTGGGGAAGTTGATGGGCGACGCCCCGCCGCGCCCGCTGCCCGAAGCCGCATGCGGCGCATGGCCCACATGCAAATGCCCCAGATGCAGATGGGGCACATGCACGTGCGGGGCGTGCACATGTACCGCGCCCAGAAACGAAATCAGGCTAAGCAGAAACCCGGTGACGAAACAAATCAGGTAAAACGTTTCCCAGTTCATGCCGTCTTCCTCCCCACCTCGACCGGGCCGGGCCGCAGCACCTCCATCAGGCGCTCGCCCAGGCCGGGGGTCTCGATGATGGTGCCCAGCAGCACCAGGCACTTGCGCGTGTCGTCGTGCTTCGCGATGGCCAGCAGTGCGTGCCGCACATCGGCGTCGCGGCGGAAGCGCTCGGCGCCGTCAATCAGCCAGAGATCCAGGCTGTCCTCGGCCGCCCCGACATCGGACATCAGCTCGGTATGGTAGCCGTCCGGGTCGCTCACCAAGTACCCCGGATGTACTTTGTAAAAGCGCGCCAGCAGCATGCGCGTGGTGTTGGTGAGGTGCGGCCGCGCGCCGCTCTCGATCTGCGACAAATACGACTGGCTGATGGACTGGCCGAGATCGCGACGGATGGCCCGTACCACCTCCTGTTGTGTCATCTCGCGTTCAAGGCCGCGGAGCGTACCCTCCACCTGCCTCAGGTAGCGGAGTTTTTCGCCGAGAGTCATATAACAATCTGCGATCAGACTATTGCAGATTGTTATTGCTGGCAAGGAATATCGGCGTGGATGTCTGCAAGCTACAGAAAACATGGATAATATAGTCGTGGCCACTGCCGCTTTATCACCCATGGCGCGATAGAATGTAGACTAGTGAAGGTTCGAGATGTGATCCGGCTTGTGGAATCGGACGGTTGGCGGCATGTTCGGACAACCGGCAGTCATCGCCACTACAAACATCCGTCCAAGCCGAACGTCGTCACTATTCCGGGACGTCCCGGCGACGAGATTCCAAGGGGCACGCTGAGGTCGATCCTCAAGGCCGCCGATCTGGAGGTAGAGCGATGAGCACAAGATATGCCGTCATTTTCGAGCAGGCAGAGTCGAACTGGGCGGCATATGTCCCGGATTTGCCGGGTTGTGTCACCACCGGAAGAACTCTGGAGGAAACGGAGCGGAACGTTCGCGAAGCGATTTCCGGGCACCTGCGCACGCTGCGGGAGTTTGGCGAACCGATTCCCGAGCCGACCAGTGTTGCCCGGGAGATCGAAATCACTCCCGCGGCATAGCGCACGAGACGCTGCAGGCAAGTTCTCGGGAGCGGTTCCAGCGCTGCTCGTCACCCTGTTGCGCCGATGTCACGCGAGCACGCGTATCTGGATTGCAGCGTGCGCCCTCGGACTAACCCAAGAGTTGTTCGGCGCAGCGGTAGTATTCAACCATACCTTTGACGTGGCTGCGAATGCTTCTTACGGCCACCTTCCGAGCGATTGGCCTGGCATCAACGAACCACTCATATCGTCTCAATCTGACCGTCAGATCGACCCACGCCGTTTCGAAGTCGGGAAGTTCCCCTCGTTTGACCATCTTCGAGAATTCGCCATCAACTTCACTGATGAAGGTCTGGACGTGGTCCCAAAAATCACTTCTCACAAAGCGCTCCTCATAACGTGATTCTCCGTTGGTTGCTTTCATTCGGCGATCAGATAAGAACTACGAGATGAAGATACGGGAGGCCGAAAAAGCCGAGCTCCGTAGAGGGGCTTGGCCTTCGCCTTTTATACTAGCCGCGCAGGTTCGTCTATGCAAGGACAATCTTGCTAGCAGCGTCTTGCCGACGTCGTTCATGTAGTTGGGGGAGGGACGCTCCCGGAGACACGTACTCAGCATCCGTAGCCGTGCGGCCTCTCCGGCAGCTTCCAAGGCCAACGTCATCACAGCCCCTCCCACTGGAACTCTTCCATCGCCACCCGCCGTCCCCGAAACCGAACGCCCTCCATCTCCAGCAGCAGCCGCTGCTCCTGCACATCCTCCCGAGGCACCCGGATCACGCCGCCCGAGCCCAACACCCGCTGCCACGGCAGCGAACCGTGCGCCCTCCGCAGCACCTGCGCAACCTGGCGATGATAGCCCGGAAACCCCGCCTCGGCGGCCACCTGCCCGTACGTCGCCACCTTCCCTCGCGGGATTTGCCGGATCACCCGGCGAATCGCTTCCTCGTAATCCAACGCTCGACGCGGCATCGTCGTATTGTATGGGATAGGAACCCGTCATGACTATACGCGCGCCGCATGGACGCGATCTCACCTGCAAGGGCTGGCACCAGGAAGGCGCCTTGCGCATGCTCATGAACAACCTCGATCCGGAGGTGGCCGAACGCCCCGACGAGCTGATCGTCTACGGCGGCACCGGCCGCGCCGCCCGCGACTGGCCCTCGTTCCACGCAATTGTCCGCTCGCTCCGGTCGCTCGAAAACGACGAAACGCTGCTGGTGCAGTCGGGCAAGCCCGTGGGCATTTTTCGCACCCACGAAGAAGCGCCGCGCGTGCTCATCGCCAACTCGAATCTGGTGGGCCACTGGTCGAACTACGACGAGTTCCGCCGTCTGGAACATCTGGGCCTCATCATGTACGGCCAGATGACCGCTGGCTCGTGGATCTACATCGGCACCCAGGGCATCCTGCAGGGCACCTTCGAAACCTTCGCCGCGGCGGCCACGAAACATTTCGCGGGGTCGCTCAAAGGGCGGCTGGTGGTGTCCGGCGGTATGGGCGGGATGGGCGGCGCGCAGCCGCTGGCCGCCACCATGAATGGCGCCTGCTTCCTGGGCATCGACGTCGATCCGCGGCGCATCGAAAAGCGCATCGCGTCCGGCTATTGCGACCGCTTCACCGACGATCTGGACGACGCGCTCGACCAGCTCTCGAGCGCGCGCCGGCGCGGCAAGGCTCTGTCGGTTGGCCTGGCCGGCAACTGCGCCGACATCCTGCCGGAGCTGGTGCGGCGCGGCGTGGTGCCCGACGTCCTTACCGATCAGACCAGCGCCCACGACGCGCTCAATGGATATGTCCCCAACGGCATGACGCTGGAGGCCGCGCTCGAACTGCGCGCCGCCGATCCCGCCGAATACGTGCGCCGCGCGATGGACGCCATGGCCGAACACGTCCAGGCCATGCTCGCGCTGAAGCGCCTGGGCGCGGTGACCTTCGACTACGGCAACAACATCCGCACCCAGGCGAAGCAGGCGGGCGTCGAGGGCGCTTACGAGATACCGGGCTTCGTCCCCGAGTACATCCGTCCGTTGTTCTGCGAAGGCCGCGGGCCGTTCCGCTGGGCCGCTCTTTCTGGCGACCCCGCCGATATCGCCGCCACCGACAAGCTGGTGCTCGAGCTGTTCCCGCACAACGAGACGCTGGCCCGCTGGATTCACCTGGCCCAGAAGCGCGTGCATTTCCAGGGACTTCCCGCGCGCATCTGCTGGCTCGGCTATGGCGAGCGCGCCGAGTTCGGCGTAGCCATCAACGATCTGGTGAAGTCGGGAAAGATCCAGGCGCCCATCGTGATCGGCCGCGATCATCTGGATTGCGGCTCGGTCGCCTCGCCCTATCGGGAAACCGAGAACATGATGGACGGGAGCGACGCGGTGGCCGATTGGCCGATCCTGAACGCGCTCCTCAATACGGCTTCAGGCGC
>CAYVPZ010000465.1:0-4560 GCA_964453955.1 uncultured Solibacteraceae bacterium
CGCCCGCGCATCCCGGCTGCATCTACGGCGAAATGAATATGTGCCTGCGGCCCTGTCAGCAGGTGGTGACCGTGGAGGAGTACCGGAGCGAGGTGCGGCGCGTGGTGGATTTTCTATCCACCAATGGCGCATCGCTGGTCGCTTCCGCCACGGCCGCGCGAGACCGTCTCAGCGAGGAAATGGATTTCGAGGAGGCCGCACGCCAGCACCAGCGCTGCGAGCGGATCAACGCCGTCCTGGCTTTGCGCGGCGACCTCGTCCGCGATGTGGACCGGCTGTGCGGCGTGGTGGTGCTGCCCGCGCTGACCGCCGACACGGTGAATCTGCAGTTTGTCTGGCATGGCGCCTGGATCAGGCCGGTCTCGTTCGCCGTGGGACACATGGGCTCGTCGCTCGATCAGCGCCTGCGCGAGATCGTCGATGGCATCCAGCCGCTGCGCATCAGCGTGTCCGAGAGGCAGGAGCACCTGGCGCTGCTGGCGCGATGGTACTACTCGAGCTGGCGCGAGGGAGACTGGATCGCCATCGACGACCCGGCCCGGGTCCCTTACCGAAGAATCGTGCGCGCGATATCGAAGGTGCTCGGTGGAGGCGCCGGGCGCGTCCTCAAATAAACATCTCTTCGTCGCTGGTGGCCCGATCGACGCTGGGCCGCGCGCTGCGCAGCAGATAACCGAAAGCGGCCTGAATACCCGCCGCGACGCCCTGAATCTCGCGTAATGGCCGCTGCACGCCGCGAGATACCGCGTTCACGGTCTGCTGCGCCTTGTCCATGGTGTCGTCCAGCACCATCTCCACCCGGTCCATCTGGATGCGCGCCCGGTTGGTGGCGTCGGTGACCACGTCGTCCACCTTGGCCAGTTGTTCCCTCGCCGATTGCACCAGTTTGCGGCTTTCTTCCACCGTGGCTTTGGTGGATTCCACCAGAGCCTCCACTTTGGGGATCACCGCATTGGCCTTTTCCACCAGCGACTCCACCTTGGGGACGGCATCCGCCACCGCCTGATGCATGGCCTGCACGGCGCGGTACATGGCGTAGAGAATGGCCGCCTGCAGGACGATGGCAACGGTCGCCAGGCCGGCAAACACGGTCTGAATCACGAACAGATTCTGGTCCATGACGGACGATCCTGGCCTCGGTTAAGGTACTTCGGTATGAGCGGATGTCTCGTCGCTCGCGGCATCCTGCTCCACCGACTCACGGTAAGCCTGGCGGCCCGCTTCCACGGCCGCGCTCAACTGTTCGCGTTGCCGCGCCAGCGCGCTCTTGCTCCGCTCGATGGCATCGCCGGCGCTGGAGCGCAACTGCTCGCCTTGCCGCTTCAGATACTCTTTTCCCTCGTCTGCCTTGCTCAGCAGCAGCTCGCGGGTCTCTGAGCCGCTTTTCGGCGCAAACAGCAGTCCGACCGCGACGCCCAGCCCCAGACCGAGGAAGAAATACGGAAATTTGTTGTCGTCTTGCATATCAGTTCCCGCCAACTACGGTATCAGAAAGCTCTCTACAGAATAACAGCGCGAGTGGACATGCGGCGGCAGCCGCGTTTCCGCGGTGCGATAATTCGTCTGGGATGGCCGCCAAACGCACCCTGCTGGACGAGGCCGCGCTGATGGAGTACGCGGCGCGCCTGCTGAGCGGCCGCGCGCACGCCAGCGGCGAGATGCGCGAGAAGCTGCGGCGCCGTGCGGCCCGCGCCGGCGATGTGGACACGGTGCTGGCCAGCCTGCGCCGGCTGGGCTACCTGGACGACCGGCGCTTTGCCGAGAACTTCGCCAGCGCGCGTCTGGAGAACGAGGGTCTGGGGCGCACGCGCGTGCTGCGGGATCTGCGCCAGCGCCGTGTCGCGCCGAAAGTGGCCGAGGAGGCCGTGGCCCGCACCTACAAGGAGCAGGACGAGGTGGCGCTCATCGAAGCCTTCCTCGCGCGCAAATTCCGTGGCCGCAACCTCGCCGTTCTGTTGAGCGAAGAGAAACACCTGGCCGCGGCCTGGCGCAGGCTGCGCTATGCCGGATTCTCTTCCGGCAACTCCCTGCGCGTGCTGAAGCGCTACGCGGCCGACGAGGCGAAGCTGGATGCCCTCGAAAACGAGCCGGAGGCCGCACCCGAGGGCGATCTGTAACTAGTCTGTCCCGGATTCCCGCGCCCATGGCCGATAATGGTGGTTCGGCGCCGTGTGTTCCCGCGGCCGAACATCTTGGAGGCGCATTGCGATTCGTAGTTTCCGGGGCCGCCGGCTTCATTGGCTCGCATCTGTGCGATCGCCTGATCGCCGAAGGTCACAGCGTCCTCGCGCTGGACAACTGCATCACCGGCTCGAAAGCGAACCTGAGCCATCTTGACGGCCATCCCCGCTTCGAGTTCCGCGAGTGCGACGTCACCCGGCCGCTGGCCGTGGAAGGCGGCGTGGATGGCGTTCTGCATCTGGCTTCGCTGGCCAGCCCGAAAGACTATCTGGCGCACCCCATTGAGACGCTGGACTCGGGGTCCGAGGGCACCCGCAACATGCTCGAGGTGGCCCGCTCTCACGGCGCCGGCTTCCTGCTGACTTCCACCTCGGAATGTTATGGCGACCCGGCCGTGCACCCGCAGGTGGAGACGTACTGGGGCAACGTCAATCCGGTGGGCCCGCGCTCCTGCTACGACGAGAGCAAGCGCTATGCCGAGGCGCTCACCATGGCCTTCCATCGCGTGCACGGCGTGAATACACACATCGCGCGCATCTTCAACACCTACGGCCCGCGCATGCAACTGCATGACGGGCGCGTGGTTCCGGCGTTCCTCGATCAGGCGCTGCGCGGCGAACCGATCACCGTGTTCGGGAGCGGCGCGCAGACGCGCAGCTTCTGCTACATCAGCGACATGGTGGAGGGGCTGTGGCGGCTGTTCCGCTCGAAGGAAGCCTACCCGGTCAATTTGGGGAATCCCCAGGAGCTGACCATTCTGGAGTTTGCCGAACGCATTCGCGCGCTCACCGGCTCCACGGCGCCTCTGGAGTTCCTTCCGCTGCCTGAGGACGATCCCCGGCAGCGCCAGCCCGACATCACCAAGTCGCGAAGATTACTCGGCTGGGAGCCGCGCGTGTCGCTGGAAGAAGGACTGCGCTACACGGTGGAGTACTTCCGCGGCCACATCGAATCCGCGGCGGGAACGCCCGGCGGATGAGCGGCCGCGAAGCCTGGGATCGCCGCGTGCCCGGATTGGGAAGAGGCAACCGCGCCGCGCACCGTGGTCGATCCCATCGCCGGCATCGCCAGCGTGCTGTTTTCTTTCGACGAACTGCTGGCCGAAATGTCCGATTTGTTCGCGCTGGAGATGTCGTGTGGCGGCGGTCGACCTGAACCCTGTGGCAAGCCGGGACACGCGGCGGCAGCCGCGTTACGCGACTGGCGTCGCGTGTCCATTCGCCCTTCTCCTGTAAGATGCCTCTATGAAGGCTCTGCTGCTTTCCGCGTACAAGCGCCTCGAAATCGCCGATGTCCCCACGCCTGTTCCCGGTCCCGGCGATGTCCTGCTGCGCGTTGCGGCCTGCGGCATCTGCGGGAGCGACGTGCACGGCTACGACGGCTCCACGGGCCGGCGCATTCCGCCCATCGTCATGGGACACGAGGCCGCCGGAACGGTGGTCGGTTTCGGCGAGGGTACGGCCGGGTTCCGCGAAGGCGACCGCGTCACCTTCGACTCCACCGTTTACTGCGGCCGTTGCGCGTATTGCCTGCGCGGGCTGGCCAATCTCTGCGACCACCGCCAGATAGTCGGCGTCTCCACTCCCGAGTTCCGCCGTCACGGGGCGTTCTCGGAATACGTGGCCGTGCCCGGCCGAATCGTCTATCGTCTGCCGGACCAGCTTTCGTTCGCGCATGCCGCCATGCTGGAAGCGGTGTCGGTGGCCCTGCACGCCGTCTCGTTCTCGAAGGCCGAAGAGAGCCCGACGGCGCTGGTGATCGGAGCGGGCATGATCGGCCTGCTCACCTTGCAGGCCCTGCGCGCCGAAGGCTTCCCCCGCGTGTTCATCGCCGACCTCGATGAATCACGCCTGCGCCTGGCCGCTGGCCTTGGAGCGGCGGCGACTTTCCGCGCATCCGGGCCCGAACTCGTCGCCGAGGTGCTCGACGCCACCGGCGGCCAAGGCGTCGACGTGGCCATAGAATGCGTGGGCCGCGATGAAACAGTACGCGGCGCGGTGGACTCGGTTCGCAAGGGCGGCGCGGTCACGCTGGTGGGCAACATCCGCCCCGAAGTGACCCTGCCCCTCCAGAAAGTGGTTTCCCGCCAGATTCGGCTGCAGGGTTCCGCCGCATCGGCGGGAGAGTATACTCGCGCCATCGAACTGCTCGGCAACGGCGCGATTGATGTCGGGCCGTTGATCACCGCGGTGGCGCCGCTGGAGGAAGGGCCGCGCTGGTTCGAACGCCTCTACGCGGGCGAGCCGAATCTGATGAAGGTGGTGCTCACCCCGGAGAATTCTCATGCCCTCTGATCTTTTCGATCTCCGCGGACAGGTGGCCATTGTGACCGGCGCCAGCCGCGGTCTGGGACAATACTTCGCGCGCGCGCTGGCCAGG
>CAYVPZ010000466.1:0-4552 GCA_964453955.1 uncultured Solibacteraceae bacterium
CTCGCTCGGCGGCACGGTTCGCCGCGGGGATAGCGGTCTCCTGCGGGAGCAGCCCGTTTTCCGCGAGGACTGCAAAGCTATCGCCCAGCCCGGCCCATCCCAGCGCCCAGTCCGGGTCGAGCGACACCGCCTCCTCGAAACAGCGCAGCCCAAGCCGCAGGCCGTCCGGCGTGCGCTTATTCCAGTGGAAGCGGCCCTTCAGGTAGAGGTTGTAGCACTCGATGCTGGTCGCTTTGGGCGTCAGGCGGACTGGCGACTCGGGCAGGAGCCGCCCGCGCAGCGTGTTCACGATGGCCTGCGCGATCTCCTCTTCAATGGCGAAGACGTCGGCAGCGGAGCGGTCCCAGGCTTCCGACCAGAGATAATAGCCGTTCGCCGCATCGATCAATTGCGCGGTGATGCGCAGCCGGTCGCCGGAACAGCGAATGCTGCCGCGCAGGATGGTCTCTACCCGTAACTTTTCGCGAATGGCGTCGAGGTCCTCTTCGCGCCCCTTCATGCGCGCCGCCGATTGCCAGGCAACCACGCGCAGCTCCCGCACTCTCGTGAGCGAGTGGATCAATTCCTCGGTGAGGCCGTCGCACAGGTAGTCGTTCTCGGAGCCGGAATTCAGGTTGGCGAACGGCAGAACGGCAATGGTGCGCTGGGATGGCGCCGGTTGCTGCTGTGGAGTGCTGGCCTGGGGCGCGTGGAACACGGCCGCGTAACCTCCTCGCGGAAGCTCGATGCGGATGGGCGCGTTACGGCCCTCGCCGTCGTACCAGGCCTTCAGGCGGACGCGCAGCCGGCGCGCCTCCACGCGCACCACCGGGTCCACGCGCGGGTCGAACGATGGCGGCCGGCCGAAGGCCTCCACGCCCACCACGTATTCCTTCACGCGGTCCGATTCGCCGCGCAGGGCCTGCTCCACGGAAAAGCGGAGGAAGCGGCAGAGGCGGTCCGAGCGGGCGAACAGATCGCTGGCCACGATGCGATCCAGTTCCTGGCGGATCAGCTCCTGGCGCTGTGGGTCGATACACATATGGCGGGCTGGTGACGGGGCCCCGGAAGATTATCTAATTGTAGCGAATGGGCGCGGAGGGACCAGTGGGATCCGCTACTTTGTCGAAGGAGTTTCCGGCGCGCGGCGTAAACGCAGTGGGAAAGGGGAGGCTTCGCGGGGTCGGGATTCGCCTTTGCGCAAGTCGGGCGGGAATCTTCGCGCCCTGCGATCAGGCTCATTGGATGACGCCTCTGCGGGCAACATACCCGCGGTCGACGGTTGTTGCCGAGGGAACGCGGCTGCGCCGCGTGTCCGCTAGGCCCGCAGGACTTCGCAGACCAGCTTGTCGAAGAAGCGGTTGGCCCGCGATTCCAGCTCCCCGCCCATGTCGAAGTCCTGATGGCGGAGGAACTCGGTCACGCCCTCGCGAATCAGGTAGAGGTAATAGCAAGACTCGAGCTGCGGCACCGAGTGCGCCGTGCAGAAAGTGCTGACGCTGGTGGTGCAGGGCCGCACATCGCGCTCCTTGCCGTTGACCCACCGGCCGAGGTGCGTGAGAACGTCGGCGTTCAGTTGTTCCAGCTCCGCGTCGCTCAGGTCATGCACGCGGTTCAGGTTGCGGTCCAGCCGGATGGAATGGGCCAGACTGCTGCAAAGGCCTTTCCCATTCAGGGCGGGCGTCATCTCGGTAACAGGCACAGCTCACCTCCAATCCAGAGTCCAAAAGGCGCAAGCTGAAGCGATGCACGCGCCCGGCCAAAGCAAACTCATTGTATTCACACATTTTACACAACCGCGCTCACGGGTGGGCTGGGTGCTTTCCCCCACCCTGGGTGATCAGGGGCCTCAGGTATCCGAGAACCGTCCGCGCCACCATGGCGTATCCTTCGGCATTGGGGTGGATGCCATCCTGTTGAAACAGGCCGTGTTCGAAGACCCCCTCCAGCAGAAATGGAATCAGCGGGGCGTGGTACTTCACGGCAAGGTCGTGATACATGGTCTGGAACGGACGGATGTAGTCCTGACCGTAGTTGGGCGGCAGAGTGATGCCGGCCAGCAGAATGCGGATGTGGGCGGCCTGCAGGCGGGCCATCACCTGGTCGAGGTTGGCGCGGGCGGCGGCGATGGGGAGTCCACGGAGGCCGTCGTTGCCGCCGAATTCGAGAATCACGATGCGCGGCTTTTGGGCGATGACGGTGGCGACGCGGGCAAGCGCGTCCGAGGTGGTTTCGCCGCTGATGCCCAGGTTGGCCACATGGTACGCATAGCCCAGCTTGTCCAGGTCGCGTTGCAGGCAGTCCGGGTAGCTCTGGCCGGGATCGGCGCCGTAGCCCGCGGTGAGGCTGTCGCCGAAGGCCTCGATCACCGGACGCGTGTCCGCGGCGGGGGCCGCCGGTGCTAACGCGAACAGGATACAACTGATTACGGAGAGAAGCTGCACTAACAGCCATAATATAGTCAGTGGCTCCCCCTATCATCCAGGTCTCCGGACTGACCCGGACCATCGACAGCGGCACTCACCAGGTGCACATCCTCCGCGGCATCGACTTCGAAATTCCTGCGGGCCAGTTCGTGGCCATCATGGGAGCCTCCGGCAGCGGCAAGAGCACGCTGCTCGGTCTGCTGGCCGGGTTGGACAGCGCCACCAGCGGCCGTATTGTGCTGGATGGCGAAGACATTACCAGCCTTCGGGAAGACGCGCTGGCGCGCTTGCGCGGGCGCAAAATTGGCTTCGTTTTTCAAAGCTGGCAGTTGCTGCCCACCCTCACCGCCGAGGAGAACGTGCTGCTGCCCGCGGAACTGGCCGGAGGAAGCGACGGCATTGCCCGCGCACGCGAGCTGCTGGACCGCGTGGGCCTGGCCGAGCGGCGGGATCATTACCCCGTGCAGCTCTCCGGCGGCGAACAGCAGCGGGTGGCGCTGGCCCGCGCGTTCATGGTCCGCCCGCCCATCCTAATGGCCGACGAACCCACGGGCAATCTGGATTCCACCAACGGCGAGATGGTGCTGAACCTGCTGATCGAGCTCAATCGATTGGAGGGCGCCACGCTGCTGCTGGTGACCCACGACCACGACCTGGCCCGCCACGCCGACCGCATCCTGACGCTGCGTGACGGCTTGGTGGTCTCCGACAAGCTGCGAGGCGCCAGTGCCGGCTGAGGGCCGCGCGGGATTCTCGCGCACGGCGCTGCGCATCGCCTGGCGCGAGCTGTGGGCTTCGCCGGCGAAGTTCATATTCGTGGTGGTGGCGGTGGCGGCGGGGGTGGGCTCGCTCACCGGCGTGCGCGGCTTCAGCGAATCGTTTCGGGGCATGCTGCTGGGGAAGGCGCGGACGCTGATGGCCGCCGACCTCAGCGTCACCGAGTTCGGCTCGCCCACCGCGGCGCAAACGGCCGCGCTCGACGCGTTGCAGGCGCGCGGCCTGCGCCTGACGCGGATCACGCACGTTTTGACCATGGGCTCGTCGGCGAACCAGCCCGACCCGGCGATGATGGCCATCAAGGCCGTGGACCCGGCCGCGTATCCGTTCTATGGAACGGTGAAGCTGGAGCCGGACCGCCCGCTCGCCGCCGTGCTGAACGACTATACCGTGGTGGCGGGCGACGACGTGCTGATTCGCACGCGCACCAGACTCGGCGATACGCTGCGCATTGGCGGTCAGGAGTTCCGCATCGCCGGGGTGATTGTTTCCGAGCCGGACCGCATGACCGTGAACGGAAGCTTCAACTTCGGCCTGCGCGTGATGATCACCCGCGGCGGGCTGGACCGCACCGGCCTGATTATCCCCGGCAGCCGCGCCACCCAGCGCTATTTGTTCCGGCTGCCCGCTCGGGGTATGACCGTGGACCAGGCGAAACAGGAGTTGAAGAAGATCTTCACCGAAGCTCCGGTGGTGGACTACCGCGAGACCAATCCCACCGTCACCCGCGGCCTCAACGACTCCACCTCGTTTCTCAGCATCGTCAGCCTGATCGCGCTCATCGTGGGCGCGCTGGGCGTGGCCATGGCCATGAACGCGCACCTGCAGCAGCACATGGATGGCATCGCCGTGATGAAGTCCCTGGGAGCGCGGTCGTCGCAGGTGATTCGCATCTATGCGTTCGAGACGGCCATACTCGGCACGGCCGGGGCGGTGCTGGGGATTCTCGCCGGATACGGCGTCGAGCGCATCTTCCCGCACCTGATTGACAAGTATTTCAAGCTGCACGTGGATCTGGCGTTTGGCTGGGGCACCATTGCGCAAGGGCTGGCCATCGGTCTGCTCACCACCATGTTGTTCACTTTGCCGCCGCTGCTGCGCATTCGCCGAGTGCGGCCGGGAGTGATCCTGCGGCGCAACATGGTGGAAGGCCGCCGCCCGTGGCTGAGACGCTGGATGGAATCGGGCGCGGCGCTGGCCATGGGCGGGGCGATTCTGGTGGGGATGGGCGCCATCGCCGCCTGGCTGAGCGATTCGCCGCAGGTCGGCGTGCTTTTCCTGATCGGGCTGGTGACCGGGCTGGTGTCGCTCTCGGTGGTGGCGTGGGTGCTGTTGCGGGGGCTGCGGTGGTTCCAGCGGCGCGCTTCGCT
>CAYVPZ010000467.1:0-4522 GCA_964453955.1 uncultured Solibacteraceae bacterium
GCCGAATTGCGCAGGCGGAGACGGTGCTTCGCGGAGCCGGTGCGCACTTCACCGCGGCTTCGGTGGCCGAGTGCGATGCGCTTCTGGAGGAGATTGACCGCAGGCTCGCCGCCGGCCGAGGCCCGTGGGAGGCGCGGGTATGAAGCTCCTGTTCACACCGGGTCCGCTCACCACCAGCGCCAGCGTGAAGCAGGCCATGCTCCGCGATCTGGGCTCGCGCGACGACGAGTTCCTGGCCATCGTGCGCGGCATCCGCCGCGATCTTCTGCTGCTCTGCGGTCCCGGTTCGTCCGACTACGAGGCTGTCCCCATGCAGGGCAGCGGAACTTTCGCCATCGAGTCGGTCATTTCGTCCGCGGTGCCGGCGGATGGAACCCTGCTGGTGCTCGTGAACGGCGCCTACGGCAGGCGCATGGTTCGCATCGCGGAAGTGCACGGCATCCGCTGCCGCCAGCTCACTTTCGATGAAAATGTCCCGGTGAATGCGGCGGCCGTGCGCGACGACCTTGCGCGCGAGTTGCCCACCCACGTGGCCGTGGTCCATTGCGAGACCACCACGGGTTTGATCAATCCCGTCGAGCAGATTGGCGCCGTGGTGCGCGACGCCGGCTGCACGTACGTTGTGGACGCGATGAGCAGCTTTGGTGGAATCCCACTCGATGTAGCCGCGGCCGGCATCGATTTTCTGGTCTCTTCCGCGAACAAATGCATCGAAGGCGTGCCTGGGTTTGCGTTTGCCATCGCGCGGCGCACCGCGCTGGAGCGCTGCCTCGGGCGGGCGCGCACGCTCAGCCTCGATCTGTACGACCAGTGGGCGGGGCTGGAGCGGGATGGCCAGTTTCGTTTCACGCCGCCCACGCACGTTCTGCTGGCCTTTCGGCGGGCGCTGGATGAACTGGCCGAAGAGGGCGGCGTGGCCAGCCGCGCCGCGCGCTACCAGGCCAACGCGTGCGCCCTCGTCACGGGCATGCGCAAGCTCGGCTTTCAGACGTATCTGGCTGATGAAGACCGCTCCTGGATCATCACCACGTTCCGTTACCCCCGCCACCCGGTTTTCCGTTTCGACCAGTTCTACACGCGCCTGGCCGAAGCCGGATTTGTGATCTATCCTGGCAAGCTGACCCACGAAGACTGCTTCCGCATCGGCACCGTCGGCCGCATCGACGAGCACGACGTGCGCGCGCTGGTGGCCGCCATTCGCGAAGTGCTCAGCCGGATGCTATCGTAAGTCTCGGAGAGCTGTCGAAGGAGAACACGATGACCGCCCGGAGTCTGTGCCTGTTGGGACTGCTGGTTCTTCCGCTGGCCGGGCAATCGCTGGACCCGCCCGCGCTGCCTGTCGAGGCGAAGGCCATCGAAGTGGCGCCGAGCGCTTCCGTCAAACTGAAGTTCCACTTTGTGGCGGTCGGGAAGCAGATCTACAAATGTGAGAACGGCGCATGGTCCCGCGGCTCCACCCCGGACGCCACCCTCTACGACATGAACTTGAACTTGAGAATCCGTCACGGCGCCGGGCCATCGTGGACCATGGTGGACGGCGAGGGCGCCATCAAGGCCGTCGGCGCAACGGCCATCCATTTCGCCGCGCCCGATGGGGTATCCATCGACTGGTTGAAGCTCGACGTCGACAAGGCCAGCCGCACCGGCGCATTCAGCGACGTCGGGGTCATTCAACGCCTGTACACCGGCGCCGGCAAGGCCCCCTCAACCGCCTGCATCGCGAACCAGGTGTATGAATCGGCCTATACCGCCCACTATTACTTCTGGACCACGCAGTAGCCGCTAGCGAAGATCGCGCGTGTTCCACTCTGTCACTCGTGCCGGAGCGCGTTCATCGGATCCACGCGCGCGGCTCGCCAGGCCGGACCGAACGAGGCCGCCACCACCACCGCGAGCAGCGCCAGCGGCGCGATCAGGAACGTGACCGGATCGAGCGCGGTCACTCCATGGAGCATGGATTTGACGTAGCGCGTCAGCGCCCACGCGCCGCCCAGCCCGGCCACCGCCGCCACCACACCCAGCACCACGCTCTCGCCCACCACCAGGCGCGCCACCGTGCCGGGCCGCGCGCCCATGGCCACGCGGATGCCGATTTCGCGCGTGCGCCACGTCACCAGGTACGACATCACACCATAGACGCCGACGGCCGCGAGCACCATCGCAATCAGCGCGAAGGCGCCGAGCAGCAGCAGGTGAAAACGCTCGGGTGCGAGCGAATCGTCCAGACGCTCCTCCATGGTCTTTACGTCGAACACCGGCTGGCTGCGGTCCACCGCGTACACCTGGTCCTCGACGGCGCGAATCGCGGCGTGCGGATTGCCCGTGGTGCGCACCACCAACGCCATGCGGTTGAGAAACGGACTTTGCGTGGTGCAGTCGCACTCGTAATAGCGGGGCAGGGGAGTGCCGGTCAGGTCGCTGCCCCGAATGCTCCCCACCACGCCGAGGATGGTCAGTGTATTCCGTCCCCCGGTAACGATCTGCCGTCCGATCGGATCCTCCCCAGGGAAAACCTGGCGCGCGAAGGCTTCGTCCACCAGGATGGCCGCCGGCTGGTCGTGCGCATCGAACAGACGCCCGCTTCGCAGCGGGATGCCGAACGTGCGGAAGAAATCGGGGCTCACCACGGACACTGTGGCAGAGGGACGTTGTGCCCTCGGCACGGGTGGATGGCCAACCACCTGAAGGAGCGTCTCGCTCCAGGGGCCGAGGCCGTCCAGCGGGACGTCGGTGGCCGTGGCGGCGGAGCGAACACCGGGAAGCCGCCTCACGCGGGCCAGCACATCTTCGAAGAAGCGAACCTGGCTCATGCCCGTGGGGTACTGCGTGCCCACCAGATTCACTCGCAGCGTGAGCAGATTCCGCGGCGGGAAACCCAGTTCGGTCCGGGCCAGCGCGATGAAGCTTCTTGCCAGCAGCCCCGCTCCAATCAGCAACACCAGCGAGACCGAGAGTTCGGCGGCCACCAGCAGCTTGCGCACGCGAGCCGTGGAGATGGCCCGGCCCTCGCCCTTGAGCGCGTCCTGTATGCCGATCCGCGCGGCGGTCACGGCGGGCGCCAGACCAAAGGCGATACCGGTCAGCACGGTGAGCCCGAGCGTTAGCGCCAGCGTGCTCAAATCCAGCGAGATGGCCGGATAACGATCCAGCACCAGAGGCTTCCACGCGTTCAGTCCGGCCACCGCCAGAAAGGCCACGGCGGCTCCGGCAACGCCGCCCGGCAACGCCAGCACCACGCTCTCGGTCAGCACCTGCCGCACGATCCGGCCGCGAGCCGAACCAAGGGCCAGGCGTACGGCCAGCTCGCGCTGCCGCGACACCGCCCGCGCCAGCAGCAGGCTGGCAAGGTTCACGCAGCCGATGAGCAAAACCAGGGAAACGGCGCCGGTGAGCACCAGCAGCGCCGGCCGCAGATCTCCGGTCATGCGGCGTTGCAGCGGCGTGGCGGTGATGGCCATGTGATCCAGGAAGCCCCCGGAATCGTACTCCTTCGGATACTCGGCGCGGATCGCGCGGGTGAGCCGCTTCATCTCCGTGGCAAGCTGTGGCTCGCTCACGCCCGGTCTCAACCGCGCCACGATATCGACAATCCGCATGGCCATCCGCTGCTTCTGCTCAGCCTCATTCAGGCCCAGCGGCTTCCACATCTGCGTGCCTTTCGGATAGTCGAACCCCTGGGGCATCACGCCGATCACCGTGCAGGGCTGCCGGTCGAGCGTGAGAGTCCTGCCGATGACGCGCGAAGCGCTGCCCAGTCTGCTGCGCCAGAAGCTGTAGCTCAGCACCACGACGGAGGGGGCTTGCGGTCCGCCCTCACTGGCCGCCAGAGAACGCCCCATCATCGGCGCAACGCCGAACACGCGGAAGAACGACGGCGTCACCTGCGCGGCATCCACCTGCTCGGGCTTCTCGATGCCGGCCCAGTTCAGGGTGGTCGAGTCGTACGCTGTGACCGCGGTGAAGACGCGGTTCTGCTCGCTCAGGCTGAAGTAGTCGCCGGCGACGGCAACCTCCATCGGCTGGCGTCCCATCGATTCGCTGATCCACTGCAGCTTGTCGGCGTGGGGGTAGGGCAGCGGCCGCAACAGAATCGTGTTCACAATGCTGAAGATGGTGGTGTTCGCGCCGATGCAGATGGCCAGCGAGAGCGTCGCGACGCACGCCAGCATGGGGTCCCGGCGCAATCCGCGCAGGGCGTAGCGGACATCCTGCCGAAGACTCTCCATCACGTTCAGCCTCCGTGTATCGCGGCATTCCTCGCTGCGCTGCGCCACGCCACCGAATGCCCGCAGCGCGGCGAACCGCGCTTCCTCGGGGGTCATCCCGGCGGCGATGTTTTCTTCCGTCTGCTGGTCCACGTGGAAACGAATCTCGCGGTCCAGCTCGCCCTCCACCCGCGCGCGCTGCCACACGGATCGAAATCGCAGGCGAACAATCTTCATCCAGCGACCAGACATGACCCCTCCTACACCGTACGGACCACCAGCCCGATGGCCTGCGAAAGGCGTTCCCACTGCGCCAT
>CAYVPZ010000468.1:0-4517 GCA_964453955.1 uncultured Solibacteraceae bacterium
AGAGATGACACCGGCCGGCCGGGACTTTCTGGACGCCGACATTCTGCGGAAGAAGGAACTGTTTCGAACCGCGGCGCTGGAACGCGTCCCGCTGCTCAAGCGGATTCTCAGTTCGCTGGAGGCGAAGGTGGACCGCACTCTGCCTGACGAGTTTTTCGAGGATCTGTTGGACGAGCACTTCAGCGAGGACGAGACAAAGTTGCAACTCGAGACGGCCATTAACTGGGGCCGGTACGCGGAGTTGTTCGACCACGATGCACGGGGCGAACGGTTCTTCATCCCCGAGGAAGCCACGGCGGGCACAGCTTAATGAGTATTCAGTGGCTGGCCCGATCGATTGCCGGCGAGCGTACCTGGCCGCTGCTGCTGGACGCGGTGGTGTTCCTGGCCGTGATGGGCGTGGCGTGCGCGGTGCTGATGGTGGGGCACGTCTGGCTGGGGCCGGTCGCCTCCCACGCGGAGATTTCGCGTTCGCCGTCGGCGCTTCCGTTGTATGCGCTGTATTCGCTGGTGCGGATGACCGTGGCCTACGTGCTGAGCATGGCGTTCGCCATCGTATATGGATACATCGCGGCGTACAACCGGCGCGTGCAGGCGGTCATGCTGGCGGTGCTGGATATTCTGCAATCGATTCCGGTGCTGAGTTTCCTGCCCGGCGTGATGCTGGCCATGGTGGCGCTGTTCCCCACGCGGCAACTGGGCGTGGAGATCGGCTCGGTGATCCTCATCTTCACCGGGCAGGTGTGGAACATGGCGTTCAGCTTCTACGCGTCGCTGAAAGCGATTCCGCGCGAATTGCGGGAGGCGACGAAGGTATACCGGTTCGGATGGCTGCAGCGGTTTCTGCAACTGGAGCTGCCGTACGCCACCATTGGGCTGATCTGGAACTCGATGGTATCGGTGGCCGGCGGCTGGTTCTTTCTGATGGCCTGCGAGATGTTCGTGCTGGGCAAGCGCGACTTCCGGCTGCCGGGGCTGGGATCGTATCTCCAGTCGGCCGCGAGCGCGGGCGATATGGGCGCGATTCTGTGGGGGTTGGGCGCGATGATCGCGGTGATTATCCTCATCGATCAACTGATCTGGAGGCCGGCGATCGCATGGGCGGAAAAGTTCAAGTTCGAGCAGGTGGAGAGCACCACGGCGCCCGAGTCACTGGTGCTGAATCTGCTGCGCAAATCGCCTCTGCTCCGCCGGCTGCAGGAGGGGATGCTGACCCCGTGCGATGAGTACCTCTGCAGGCGGGCGGCGCGAAGTGGGCCGGAAGAGGACAATTCGGCGGGGCGTTCCGCGGGGAAGATGGTGCTGGGAATTGTCGTGGCGGGCGCTTGTGCGGCGGCGGCCGGCTTCGGCGTGCTGGGAGCGTTCCACGCGCTGCGGGGAATTAGCGGGCCGGAGGTGATCACCACCATGGAGAGCGCCCTTGCGACGTGGGTGCGCGTGCTGGTGTCGCTGACGATTGCCTCGATATGGACCATTCCCGCCGGCGTGGCCATCGGATTGAGTCCGCGGCTGGCGCGCATCGCTCAACCGGTGGCGCAGGTGGCCGCTTCGGTTCCGGCCACGGCGCTGTTCCCGGTGGTGCTGCTGGCGCTGATCCGGATGGGCGGAGGGCTCAACGCCGGGTCGATTCTGCTGATGCTGCTGGGCACTCAGTGGTACATCCTGTTCAACGTGATCGCGGGCGCCACGGCGATTCCCTCGGAGTTCCACGAGGTGGCGGAGATTTTTCGCTTCAGCCGGCTGGACCGCTGGCGCACGGTAATTCTTCCGGGGATTTTTCCGTATTTGATCACCGGGCTGGTGACTGCGTCCGGCGGGGCGTGGAACGCCAGCATCGTGGCCGAGTATTTCCATTTTCAGGGGAAGGTTCTTTCCACTTTCGGCCTGGGAGCGGAGATCAGCTCGGCTTCGGATTCCGGCAACTTCGCGGTGCTGCTGCTGGCCACCATCGTGATGGCGACTCTGGTGGTGTCGGTGAACCGGCTGCTGTGGCGCCCGCTGTACCACCTGGCGGAGACGCGCTACAAGCTGGAGAGCTGAGAGCGCAACAGAACTTTACACTGTTGTGGGAAACGGTTGCCGGCGCGCGGTCGTCAGGTCTTCTTATCCATGAGCAATGGGCAACGAATCGGTGAGCCGGCGCCATCGGCCGCGGCGAGGCGGTGGAATGCGCTGCTTGTGCTGCTGCTGGCATTGTGCATTGTGCGTCTTTGGTTGATGCCGCTCGGGCAAACTTTGTGGGCCGACGAAACGGCAACCTTCTTCGTGGTGAACTATGGCGGCGGCCATCCCTCGCTGGCGGTGGCGCCGCAGGTTGCGCAGTCGATTTACTACTGGTTGCCGTGGATGGCGCAGAAAGTGGCGGGGTTTTCGGAGGTGGCCTACCGGGTGCCCTCGGTGCTGGCGCTGGCCGGCGCTCTGTTTCTCGTCGCTCGCCTGGCCGCGCGTTTGATTGATCCACGGGCGGCCTGGTTCGCCGTTTTCGTGTGTCTTTCGATGCGCGGCTTCAACTATGAGAGCAACGACGCCCGGCCTTATGCGCTGGGCACGCTGGTGGCGGTGGCGAGCGTGTGGTTTCTGGTGCGCTGGCTGGACGCGGGGCGCTGGCGGGATGCGCTGCTGTTCGTGGGATTCGGCGCATTGTTGTGGCGCGTGCAAATGGTGTACTGGCCGTTCTATTTGCTGCTCGCCGGGTACGCCTTGCTGCGCCTGGCGCGGCGCGAGACGCCGGTGAGCTGGCTGCGGGCCGCCATCACCTTCGCGCTGCTGGGGCTGGCACTGTTGCCGGTGGCCTTCCAGGCGCTGGCGCTGTTCGCCCACGGCAGCACGCACGTGATTGCTCCATTTCCTTCGGCGCGGCTCCTGTTCTACGCGCTGGAGCCCGGGCTTTTCGCCGCATGCGTGGGCGCGGTGTGGCTGGCGGCGCGGCTGATGCGATGGCCGCGAGTTGCCTGGCCGGTTGCGGTTTCCTCGCTGGCACTGGTGATCGCGTGGTGGTTAATTCCGCCGGTGACCCTGTTCGATTTTTCCTGGCTCAGCGGCCAGAGTCTCTTCGTGGGCCGTTACTACTCGCTGTTGCTGCCCGGGGCGGCGCTGGCCGGCACAGCCTTTGCCGCACGGTTCATTCCGGCGTGGCGCTGGCCGGCAGTGAGCGCGGTGTTCGCGGCCGGCGTGCTGATTTGGGTGGGAGAGTGGAGCCGTGCCGTGCCTGGCTATCACAACGCCGACTGGAAAGACGCCGCGCAAACCGTGAACGCGCGCGTGTTGGGGGAGGAGACGCCGGTTCTCTGCGCCAGCCCGTTTGTGGAAGGACGGTCACCGGCGTGGCATCCCGAGTATCCGCTTCCCTCGTTTCTGTACGCGCCACTGGCGGTGTATCCGATCCACGGCCGAATCTACACGTTTCCATTCGAGACTTCGCGCGAGGCGGAGCAGTATGCGATAACGCTGACCCGGACGACGCTGGGGCCGTCGCGCCGGTTTCTTATTTATGGCTCGGACATCAGCGTGGATTACTGGCGGGATTGGTTTGAGCGGCGGCTGGGGCCGCGCGGGTGGACAGACCGGAAGCTGGGACCGCTCGGGACCGTGTGGCTGATAGAGTTCGATCACTGACGGCTGCTGCTGCCCTGCCTCACCAGATGTAGTCTTTCGCGTCCTTGCGGCGTTCGTAGCTGTCCAGCACGTGCACGACGCGGAGGCGTTTCAGCTTTGTCGGTGAGAGCGCGCCGAGCGGGATGTACATAATGTTGCGGCCCAGGTGCGCGGCGATGGAACGGAAAATGGAGCGCGGCGGCTTCGGTCCCACGTACACGACGTGGCGCTCGACGGAGTAATCGAGGGCGGCCAGCAGCAGGCGCTCCGGTTTGCTCAGCGCGAAATCGTAATCGGGATCGGACCAGACGTCGTACATGCGGCGCGGCGGGAGAGTCATTAGAAGGCCGCCGTATTCGGCGCGGCCGATGCCCGGTCCAACGATGTGCTCGAACGGGTATGTCGAGTAGAAGGCCATGTCGGATTCGTTCTGGTGCTCGCCGAGCCAGGTGGTGAGGTAGCGGTAACGGTCGGCGCGGTCCTCGTCGAAAATCACCACCACGGCGCCCACGTCGCCGGCGATGCGGTCGAGTTGGCGCACGTAGATACGGCCGGCGTGCCAGTTGCGGATGGTCTCGCGGATGTCGATGCCGTCGAGGATGGAGGTGGTGAAAGGCTCGGTGCGCATGCGCTCTTCCGAGACCATGCTCTTGGCCTTCTGCTTGAGGAAGCGGCCGTAGTCCTCGATGACGATGTCCTCGAGCGGATAGGAGCAAATGGCGTCGCCGGTGGTTTGCCGCGCCCACTCGCCGGCGGTCTTCTCCCTTTTGCGTTTCTTGAGACCACGCGGGAGCAGGCGCTGTTTCATGCGCGGAAGACGGCGGCGCAGGCGCAGTTTGCGCGTGCTCAGCCAGATCTGCTCGCCGGAGAGATTGAGGGTTTCCAGCATCTCACTGGATTCTTCCTGCGCGGGATAGCGGTTG
>CAYVPZ010000469.1:0-4513 GCA_964453955.1 uncultured Solibacteraceae bacterium
CCCTCTGGCGGAAAGCGAGATTCCGCCGCAAAGTGGAGGAGTGAGCAAACGAGAGTTGTGGAGCCAAAGAGTCGCGCAGCAGGAGAGTAGTGGCCAAGCAGTCCGAGTGTATTACCGCGAGCATAAGCTCAGCGAGCATTCCTTCTACTGGTGGCGGCGGCAGCTGCGCTGTGCTACTGAACCGCCGATTCGCTTTGCGTTGGTGGACACGACAACGACGCCGACCACGGAAATGCCTCCGCCACGCCAGGCCCAGACGCATTTGGAACTGGTTCTCAACAGCGGCGAGAGGCTCCAGATTCCAGCCGACGCTGTCACTCTGCGGCTGGTGCTGGATGTGCTCCGGCAGCAGGAGCAAACGGCGTGATGATGCACCTGCCGGCCAGCGTGCGCGTTTATTTGTGCACCGTTCCCTGCAACATGCGCCGCAGCTTCGACGGCTTACACGCGCTGGTCACGACAGCCATGCAACTCGACGCGTTTGGTGGACACCTGTTCGTGTTTTCCAACCGGCGGCGCGATCGGGTGAAGATTTTGTATTGGGGTGTGTCACGAATGTGAGTGAAAGCTTGCAATGCTGTGCTGAAGATGGGAGAAGGCCTCCCGGAGTCGGCTTTCAGGAGCCAGCTTCAAACCACCCGGAGCTGCTGCGTTCAAAAGGCGTGGTGGTGAACGTCCGAGGAAAAGGCGTCCGAGAAGGACGTCAGGTGAGCGTTGAGAAGATGAGCGAAAGCGAACCGTCCGATGACGCATCGTCAAGAATTCAAGGAACTGTCAAAACTGGAGCCGCCCAGTAGCTCCAGTGCCAGTGGTGTTTCATCAGTCGCTTACGTTGGTCGGGAGTACCAGGAAACGCTGCTGGTCGGCGTCGAAGTAAGCGAATCCTGCGCAGCGGTGCGGGGTAGTTCTCGTAAGTCCGGTCGTGGCGAGCACCACCGTCTGGTCGCTGCGGACGCCGGTGTCGGGTTCCACCGGGTGCGAGTAACGGCGCTGCCATTTCAGGCGGTCCGCTTCCACCCACACTGCCGCACAATGAGCGCATGGCTGAGTACCAGACTAGCGTGCGCGCGGTGTTCGACATAAAGTATCACTTGGTGTGGATCACGAGCCCCGATACAAGATACAGCGGGGAAGGGTGGCAGAGCGTGCGCGCGGCCTGATCCGACAGATCTGTGAGACCCGGGAGGTGAAGTATGGGCGCGGTGTCGCCCGACCACATCCATATGCTGGTATCGGCCCGGAGGACCTGGTGCCCTCGAAGCTGGTACTGTATATCAAAAGGCGGTCGTCGAGGCAGTTGCAGTAGGAATCCCCGACACTGTTGCGGAAGCGCTACTGGGGCAGCGCCTGTGGGCGCTGTGGATGAGAAGACAATCCGTGAGTACATCGAGAATCAGAAGTGGGACGACGAAGCCGAAGGGTTCAAGATCACAGCGCCCACCGATGCCTTGAGCCGGCTCTGGGTCGGGGCACTTCAGCGGCTTCAGCCGCAACCCGACTTTAGCCGTCAGAGAAACCTACCGGCTTTCAGCCGGTAGAGGTTTTAGTAATGTGGCACAGCTAACAATCGGAGGTGCAGTGAAGCGCGTCCTGTTCATTTTCGGCACTCGCCCGGAGGCAATCAAGCTACTGCCCGTGATCCGGAGCATGCGTGCCCGCAGTTTCCCTATGGAACCGCGGGTCTGCGTGACTGCCCAGCACCGGGCCATGCTCGATCAGGTTTTGGAATGTTTTGAGACGCGGCCGGACTACGATCTGGATGTCATGACACCCGGGCAGACGCTGGCACAGACGACGGCTCGGGTATTCTCAGCGCTTGATCCGTTGCTCGCGCGCGAACGCTTCGATATGGCGGTCGTCCAGGGCGACACCACAACGACCATGGCCGCCGCCATGGCTGCCTTCTACCGGCGCATTCCCGTGGCGCACGTCGAAGCGGGCTTGCGGACCGGCGACTTGTCGCAGCCGTTCCCGGAAGAGATGAATCGCGTGGTTACCGCGCGGCTGGCCGCAATTCACTTTGCTCCCACCGCAAGCGCACGACAGAACCTCCTATCTGAAGGGGTAATTGGCGAGAGAATTATGGTCACCGGGAACACAGGAATCGACGCATTGTTGCATGTTGCTTGCGCACTTGATCGTGGCGCCCTTCCAGCCTTTCAGCGCACCTGGCCTGATGACGGAAAGAAGCTAATTGTTGTGACTGCGCACAGGCGGGAGAGTTTCGGCGAAGGGATCGCGAACGTTTGTGCAGCGCTGACCGAGTTGGCAAGACGAGAAGATGTCCGCATTGTGTACCCGGTCCACCGCAATCCGAACATACTCCGCCCGGTCACAGAGCGACTCTCAAAAACACCCAACATTGAGCTTCTGGAACCCTTGGACTACGTTTCCTTTGTGGATGTGATGCGTCGCTGTCATCTGCTGATCACCGACTCCGGGGGCATCCAGGAGGAAGCCCCATCACTGGGGAAACCAGTATTGGTGATGCGAGACCGCACAGAAAGACCAGAGGCAGTGGAGGTCGGCACCGTCAAGCTGGTGGGCACGGAACCCGGGAGAATTGTCTCTGAGGCCATTCGTCTACTGACGGATGGGACAGAATACGCGCGGATGTCTCGCGCGCATAACCTCTATGGCGACGGGCACGCGGCCGAGCGCATCGCCGAGAGGATTGCCAAGGAGTTGTCTCTGTCATGACCGAATTGCTCCGACCTCGGGAGGCAATGAAACCCACTCAGTTTTCAAACGAATGAGGCACGAGTTGCGCTGATGCGCTGATCCTTCACTTGGCCGCGCAGGCGGTTTCCACGGCGTGCAGTGGCTTGGGCAGCGGCCGGTACTGAGGACCAGGAGTCGGCCAGGATTCCCGCAACCAGTTTCTGCTTCGTTCGGCGATGATGTCGCGCGGCAGGCGGACACGATGAGTCTGCCGACCGGACGATGGAGGATCGTCTGGAGATTGGCGGCCGCGACCAATTGTGGCGGACGTGTTCGCCTTGGTCAAGGAAAACCGTCCGGGGCGCAGCGCAGGAAGAGTGCCGCTGGCGGAGAAAGGGGTGCGAGGAAATGTCGGACTGGGGATTCCGCAGAAGGCGAACGCTGATTCCGAACGGAACGCGAACAGCATTCCGGGCCGACGGCGAACCGTTATCGGAGCGTAGCGACGCTGGCAGTTCGTTGGGAGCGGCACGGTTGGCATCTTCGCCGATGCCCTGTTGGGGGGCCCGACGATCAGCAGGAACGGGAGACCTCCATCGGCGGCGAACTCCGCCCAGTCGTTGTGAGTGTGGTTGGCGTAGAAGGGGAAATCCTTGATCGCGTAACGCTGGTACACCGCTGGAAACGTGTCCAGGCCAAACCGGTTAAAGGGCGCTGGCGGGCCATGTCCACGGCCGCGACATCGAACTCGCGGCGGCCCAGTTATGCATCCTGGTCCTTGAATCGCTCCCATAAGTTCTCCCAGCCCACCACCATTGTGAAGACGATGGCGATTGCCGGGATAACGGCGAGCATGGCCGTAGCCGAGCGGGAGGCCAGGCGGTCTCATGGTCGCGCAGGCGGATCAGCCCGATCACCAGGAGGGCCAACACCTACGCGGTGCAGAGCGCGGAGCCGGCGCGAGAGGCGGAAGCGACCACGGAAGCGTAGAGGGTTCCACCGGTGAGCGCGTTGCGGTCGCGAAAGGCGCGCCACAGCGCAATCGGCAGGGCCGGTTCCACAAACTGCGCGTAGTTGAAGACGTCGTCATAGCCGCTGTCAAAGAGCCAGCGGGCCCGACCGTTTGAAGTGAAGATCTGGGTGAGGCAAAGGACCGCCTCGGCGGTGGCAAACCCGAGAAAGAGGTCAAGGAAGACGCGCCGGGCGTTTGTGTTGGTGCGCTTTTCCGAGCCGGTCGCAAGCGGGTAGAAGAGGAGAGAAAACAGCGGCAAGCGCGGCCCATCGCAGGCTGACCGACCAGGTGTCGGCGGCCGAAGTAGGAGAAGCCAGCCGGGGAGGGGCAGGTCCCAGGGGCTTGTGCTGGGATGGTGGACACGGAGGTGCGAAGACGTGGGCAAAGTGATCAGTGCCAGTATACTGTTCTTCACACCACCTGACGAGCACGCTTCCGCGCCGATGGGCTTCGTGAAGTCCGGATTGTCGGCGAGGCTGGGCCGCGAGCGATCAGGAGTGCACCGAAAGTCAAAACATGGCAACTGGTGTCAACCAACAGGAGACTCAGCCTATAATGGAGAATCGGTAAGGCGTCATATTCGAAAGAAAATGGGTACTCATAGCACGGTCGCGGCGGAAGCGCTTCGGAACAAAATCACCTCGCACACCGCGAGAGTCGGCATCGTGGGTCTCGGCTACGTCGGCCTACCTCTGGCGGTGGAATTCGCCCAGGCCGGCTTTCACGTGGTTGGCATCGACGTGCAAGCCTCCAAGGTGGACCGGCTGAACGCCGGCGAATCCTATATTCAGGACATCCCCAGCAGTGTTCTCGGCCCGCTGGTGGCCGAAAAGCGGCTGG
>CAYVPZ010000470.1:0-4511 GCA_964453955.1 uncultured Solibacteraceae bacterium
CATTCAGGCTCGCGTACCAGGCGAAGCGCCTGGTGTGCCCTCCGAAATTGAGCTGGTCGTTCGTTTGGTACCAGTTGCCGAAAGAGGTGACGATCTCCGCCTCATTGTCGCGCTCGAAGCCGGTTCGGGGCACGATGTTGAAGATTCCATACGTACGGTCTCCGTAGTCCGCGTCGTAGCTGCCGCGCTGAACTTCGAGATAATCGATATCCTTGGGGTCGATCTGCGGGCCCAGATTGGTGGCGATATTGGTGTTGGGTATGGGCACGCCGTCAATCAGCCAATCGACCTGGTGGCCTCCGCGCATGTGCAGCATGTCGTGGGTTACGTATGCGGCGGGCACGTAGTCGGTGATCATCGCCATGCTGTTGGTGCGGTCGGCGCCGGGGGTTTGGGCGATGTCCTCACGATCGACCAGAGTGGTGGGGGTTGCCGAATCCATATTAGCCACCTCGGCCTGGCCGGCGACGACAACCGTTTGATGCAAGGCCGCGATGGCCAGTTGAAAGTGAAGAACCGGCGAGGAGCCGGACGCGACGGTGACCGTCTGCTCCGCAGTCTCGAACCTGGACTGAGTCACGGTGATTCTGTAGTCGCCGACCGGAACGATGGTGAACGAAAAGTCACCGTTATCGTCCGTTTGCGCGGTTTGGGACCAATCCGAAGTAATCGCCCGCAGCGTTACCGATGCTCCGGCCACCGGCCGATGCTGTGGGTCGTGCACGATTCCATGTATTCTTCCAAAAATGTTGGCGTGGAGCAGAGAATTAAATATCAGCAAAATCGGCAGACACAAACAGAATATGAGTTTTTGCATGAACCCTCCTTCATGAATTTCTGTTGCGGGACTTGC
This sequence comes from uncultured Solibacteraceae bacterium, assembly GCA_964453955.1. GTDB lineage: Bacteria > Acidobacteriota > Terriglobia > Bryobacterales > Bryobacteraceae > CAWACP01. Next base: position 854 of record CAYVPZ010000470.1, read on the forward strand.
GCAAATCAAGCCAGGCGCGCGTTTGCGCGCATTTCGCGGACGTTCCGTCTATGAGGGATCGGAGGGGGAAGGAGGCGGGCGTTGGAACAGCGGTGAATGAATGGTGGCCACGCGGATCGCTGGCTGCGACGATGCAACCCGCGGCGCGGAGGCGACGGTTATGGGAGCGCCTGCCGGTGCGGGCGCCGGAAGAAATGGGAGGCTCCCGGCAGTGGCCGGCGCGCCGTGGCTGGTGCCCTGGCAACCCGGCCTTGAATGCCAGCCCGGTGCGCCGGCACTGTGGCGGCAAGAACACGTGCGCTTGCCCCGGCAGCAGGAGCACGTCGACGGCTGGGCGCCCGCACTGCCGGCTAATGTCAGCGCGGGCACAACAGGGGAGAGACACAGCAACAGAAGTGCGGCAATGAGACGCGCAGCCACTGTTCTCCCCTGACAGGTTAGAGTAACAGACTGGCCTATCGGCTACAACCATTTCCGCAATGCGCTACCAGCCCGTGGTGGAAGGGACTGCGGGCTACAGCATTTCCGCGGTTCGGCGCAGAAATCGCTCGGCGCGTTTTACGTCGCGGAAAATCTGCATCTTCAGCGCCTCGGCGCTCTCGAACTTCCGCTCCTCGCGGAGCCGGTACAGGAATTCCACCCGGATACGCGCTGGCGTGGGGCCGTCGAGCGGCGAAAGCAGGAAGGTCTCGATGGTGAGCCGCTCCCCGCCGAAGGTGGGCCGGAAGCCGACGTTGGTCACCGATGGCCATCGCCGCCCGTCGTCGAGATCGAATGTGCGCGTCACGTACACGCCGCCCAGCGGCACAAGGCCGGTCTGCTCGGACAGATTCAGCGTGGGGACGGTCTGCCGCGACCCAACACCCTCGCCCGGCACCACCATTCCCTCGAGCGCGAAGGGGCGTTCCAGCATGCGCCAGGCGTTAGTCACATCGCCCCGGCCGATCAGCTTGCGGATTTGGGTGCTTCCCACAACGTGCCCGCGGCAACGCACCGCCGGGCAGATCTCCACCTCGAAGCCGTAGCACTGTCCCAATTCGTGCAGCGCCGCAGTGTCTCCGGAAGCTCCCCGGCCAAAGCGGAAATTATGGCCCACCAGCACGGCGCGCGCACCCAGCCGTTCCGTCACCACCTCCCGGATGAACTGCTCGGGCGAAAGCCTGGCCACCTCCGGGGTGAACGGCAGCACCAGCACTTCGTCCAGCCCCGCCTCATGCATCAGCTCACAACGCCGTTCGATGCCGGTTAGCAGCCGCGGGGCTTTCTCCGGCGCCACCACCAGGGCCGGATGCGGATCGAAGGTCAGGGCCGCCGCCCTCCAGCCGCGCTCGCGCGCGATGGTTGCCACACGGCGCATGATGGACCGGTGGGCGGCGTGCACGCCGTCGAAGTTGCCGATGGTGAGCGCACAGGGACCGAAATCGGACGGCACCTCCTCCAGCGTGCGGAGGACACGAAAGCCGGCCGGGCGCGGGGAATCCACGTCGATCACCAGGCCGTCCCAGGCGAGCCGCACATTGGCCGGCAGCGCCGCTTCCGTCGCCTGATGCGCCAGGTCGTGACAGATATGCGTGAAGAAGGCCCGGCGCGGCTTCAACTCTTCCACGGTGTGCAGCGAATGCTCCACGGTGGAGTGCGTGGGGTGCGGCCGGTGGCGCAGGGCATCGAGGAAGAGCACGTCCAGATTGCGCAGCTTCTCCATGCTTTCGGGCGGGATTCCGCTGTGGTCGGTAAGATAAGCGGCGGATCCGAAGCGGAACCCATGCACGGTGCCATGACCGTGAGCCAGCCGCACCGGTTCGAAATCCAGCCCGCCCACGCGGATGGGCCGTTGGCCGTCGAAGATGCACGTTTCGATCTTCGGAACCGAGGACTCGGTGGGCCCCGTGTCGAAGATGTAGCGGAAGGTCTGCCGAATGGTGCCGATGGTTTCCGCGGAGCCGTACACGCGGAGCGGCCCGGACATCCGGAAATTCAGCGGACGCACATCGTCCAGGCCCATGATGTGGTCGGCGTGCGCGTGCGTGATCAGGACCGCGTCCAGCCGCTCGATGCCCGCCGTCAGCGCCTGCTGGCGGAAATCCGGCGTGGTGTCGATGAGCACGGCATGGCCGTCCCAGCGAACCAGAACCGAAGGGCGCAGGCGCTTGTCGCGGGGGTCATCCGACGCGCAGACGGCGCAATGGCAACCGATGGTGGGCACGCCGACGCTGGTGCCCGACCCCAGCACCGTAATGCTAAGCCGGCCATCCGCCATCAAGCCTCGGCCTGCTCCGCGCTCTCGCCCGGGCCCTCGCTTGTTTTGGGCCTGGACGGCTGCTCGCTGATGTACACATAGCGGAAGCGCAGTTCGGTGATGGCGTTCTCGAGCAACCGCTGCTCCTCGATGGCGAGGTTGCCTTTGGTTTTTTCCAGCAGCACGCCAAGCATGTCGATGCTGTGGCGCGCCAGTGGCAGGTTGGGTTCCGGCCGGTCTTTTTCCTCACCGAAGTGCATCAGGCCGAGCTGCACTTCAGCCTGCATCTTCAGTGAGAGCACCAGGAATTCGAACGAAGCGGGTGGCAGAAAATCGGTATCGCTCATTGCCGTTGTCCCCATTTTAGCGGAGTGCCGGGGGCGGGACGGCGCGCTACACTGGAATCTGCCTCTGTCCACCTTTGTCCAGTAGCTCGGGGTTGTGACCGCCTCCGCCTTCGTAAGCGGGACGTTGGTGGTGCGCGCACTCCCCGGCTCCGCGGCTTTCGCCCCGCGCCTGCTCTCACCGAGGACCAGGAATTGGACCTGAAACAGTTTGGATGGAATGCGCTGTTTGTGCGCGCGTTCGCGGAACGGAAAAATGGCGGGTCTCGCGCCGCGCGCGTGCTCGCCATATGGAAAAACGGCTGCCGGGTGATGGCGGAAAGCGGCGAACTGGACGTTTCGCTTCCAGGCCGTGTTGTAGAAACCGCCGTCGGCGACTGGGTGGTGCTCTCGTCCGCCGCCGATCGCGTGGAGGCGGTGCTGCCGCGCAAAACCGTGCTGGCGCGCCGGCAGCCCGGCTCAACGTTCGGCCGTCAGGTGCTGGCGGCCAACATCGACGTGTTGTTGATCGTCGCCGGCGTCGACGGAGATTTCAACGTCCGCCGCATCGAGCGCTACCTGGTGCTGGCCGAGCAAAGCGGGGCCAATCCGGTCATCGTTCTCGGCAAGGCCGATGTTCTCCACGACGCCGGCGCACGCCAGCGCGTTCTCGATGCCGCCAGAAGCGCCTCGCCTGGCACGCCGGTGGTGTTGTGGAGCGCGTGGGATCCCGCCGCGCCGGCAGCCCTCACCGACGCCGTGGGAGTTGGCAACACGGCCGCGCTCATCGGCAGCTCGGGGGTGGGCAAGTCCACCATGGTGAACGTCCTGCTGGGAAGCGAAGCGCTGCGAACCCAGCCGGTGCGCGAGGGCGACAGCCGCGGACGCCACACCACCACGCACCGCGAACTGTTCCTGTTGCCGCAGGGGTGGCTGCTCATCGACATGCCTGGCTTGCGCGAGGTGCGGTTGTGGGCGAGCGAGCATTCGGTGGCGACGGTGTTCGACGATCTTCGGGCGATCGCCGAGGGGTGCCGCTTCCGCGATTGCGCGCACCTGGGAGAGCCCGGGTGCGCGGTTGCCCAGGCCATCGACGAGG
>CAYVPZ010000471.1:0-4505 GCA_964453955.1 uncultured Solibacteraceae bacterium
CGAAGAAGTTACCAAAAGGGCCAAAGATGCGATTGCCCGCCACGGTGACGATCACGGCGTTCGTCGTGATCTTTGTGCTTTGGCCGCTCCCCGTTTCCTTCGTATGTTCGGGACCACCATGACCTCTTCCGGGTCCGGCAGACAGACGCCACCAGCATACGCCTTTCCTATAGCGAACGGGCGCGGGGCGGGGGCTATGCTGTGCTCACAACAAGCTGCACGAGCACAGTGCGCTCGCGCCTGTTAGGCTTGCATGATGGAGGCCGGTGACCGACAGCGTTATGGGGCATTATCGGAAGCCTGTCCACGAGGAAGGACTCCTGCGATTGCAGCCAGCAATAGGCGGATCTGAGATACTGGCGGCGTAACTCATGAGACCGGCAGTGAGGACTTTACGATGAAGAACAGAAAGAATCGCTTCTTACTTGGAGTTTTGCTGATCGGAGGCGCCTTGTCCGCACAGGATGGCCCTCGCGGCCACTGGACCGGCACATCTGACCCTGTGGCCGCAAGGTGGGACGATGCCGGTGGTGTCGACGTTGAACGCGCTGGATGGAGCCATCACCTCGAACATGGCTCTGGTTCCGACCACCAACGGCTCCATTTCCTCATATGTGTACGTGCCCAGCACCACATATTTGATATTGGACATCTTCGGCTACTTCGCGCCGTGATGCCTTGAAGCCTGCCACGAGTCGCCTTGATATCTCGGGATATCGGCAGCATACCAGGCACGCCAGCCGGGCCGCTTCGTCCCGCGTATGCGGTAAAGCTGGCAAATGCAATCAGCGTGCCGCGATTGCGGCAAATACGCTCCGCGACGGTGAATATCACAGCTGCTGAAGCGCTGTCCCTCGACAGATCGCACCCCTGCTTCTTGAATAAACGTTTCGCGATTTCGTTGTTCAAGACCGCCAGCGACGACTGCTCCCTCGGTTTTGGCGCCACCAACTGCAGCCAACTTACTCTTGGCGGAAGGCCCACTATCTTTGCCCCCGCTCCGGCGCGAATCGCCATAAGGTGGACCGCGGGCGAATGCGCAGCGCGATCATGCGCCCGTCCGGCAGCCAGGCCATGGAGGCGTAATCACTGATTTTATCGGTTGGCAGTGGCTGCACGCGGCCGTTGCGTGTATCCAGCACCGCGGGTGCGGCAAACCAGGACTCGTCAAGCGAAGCCAGCAAGCGGCCGTCCGCCTTCCAGCTCCCGGGCGAGAGGTGTAAGAGCCGCAGCGCATGGGCTCCATCGACCGGGACCTCCGTTTCGTCCGCGCCATCCAGAGGAACGCGAAAGAGCCGCGTATTCGTGCTCTCCAGAAGACTAACCAGCAGCGCCCGGCCAGCGACGATGACGCGATTACCCGCCCGAATCTTGTGCGCTTCACCCCCGGTGGACGGTATCGACCAGATCATGCCGCCGCTCGCGAAATACAGCGTGCCGCCGTCCTGAGAGGCGGCCAGCGAAACGATCTCCCCTTTGCCAGGCGAAATCCGGCGCGTGATGCGCCCGGTTGCCGTATCCGCCAATGCGATCGTTCCGCGCGGCACGGGACCAATCAGAAATGCGATCTCCCGCGCTCCGGCGACCGTAACCGGAGTCGCAGTCTCCTCTGTCGTCGCGATTATGGCAACCGCGTGCTTGCCGCGCTCGACGGCCACAAGTCGTCCGCGTTCCGAATTGAGCACCGTCAGGACCACGCGCCCATCCGGCAGCACGGTCAGCAAGTCCGGATCAGAAACCTCCGGGAACCGAGCCAGCGTTTCCGTCTGATCGCGGTCCAGCGGGCGACTCACTACTTCGGCGGGAAGGTCCGTGACGCAAGTATACACGCTTCCGTCGGGCGCGCTATCCAATCCCCAGATTTCGTGGGTCGCCGTGAACAGCGTTTGCGCGGGTCCCTGGCCATGAGCAGGCACCGCAATCACGCGCGTAAACTCCCCATTCTCCTGTGCAATGAGCACGGATTTGCCGTCACGGCTCACTGCGTAACCGGGCGTGCCAGTGCCCATTGGAAGGCCGGGCGCAAGCGGCCGGGCAGCGCCGGTTGCGAGGTCGACAACCAGCAGCCGCATGCCACTGGCTTCTTGTCCCAGCGGCGCTCCATCGATTACGGCTTCTTTGCCGTTCGGGAACACGCGCGGGTTTTCCAGACTATTCCCAACATCAACCGCCGCGAACGGCAAGTCCTGAACCCGTCCCGTTTCAGGCCAGAAACGGAAGAGTTGCCATTCATGGTTGGAGTTCAATTTGTTGGCCAGCAAACTCCCATCCGGGAGCGCTTCGGGCCGGAAGGCCTTCGGGATGACAAGGCGCTCATCGCCGCCCAGTAGCGGCACACTGTAGATCCCTTCGGGCACAGCCGTGGCGCGGTCGTAGTAGATAGAGGCGCCATCCGGCGCCCAGGCAACGTTGGTCACGTTTCCGTGCTGCCGGCTATGAGTGAGCATTGACCAGTTGCCGGTTTCGGGTTCCATAAGGGCAACCTGGGTACAGCCATCTTCCACGGTGTAGAAGGCGAGCAGGTGACCGTCGGGCGAGGGACGCGGTCGATAGGCAATGTCCGGTCCGCCCAAAAGCGCCCCCGTCCAGCTCGTTGGCTGTGGCACTGGAACAGCCAGCCGATACACGACCGCCGCCAGTGCCACAATGACGATCGCTGCCAGCACCGCCAAACCCGGCCGAAACCCGGCCTTACGCGCCGATGCCGGCGCTGTCGCCGCAGGTCCGGGCTGCTTTGATAATCCCTCGCGCGTCTGGCGCAATTCGCGGTACAGGTCGCGCGTGGAGTCATACCGCTGATCCGGATCCTTGGATAAACATCGTTCGATGGTCCAGCGCACCGGCGCAGGGACGGTGGATGGCAACGGCTCCGCCTCGTCGCGAATGATCGCCGCCATCGTCTCGGCGGCCGTTTCTCGTCGAAAGGGGTGTTTGCCGGTCGCCAGCTCGTACAGGATCAAGCCGAGGGAGAACTGATCGCTGCGGTAGTCCAGTTCCCGGCCACGCGCCTGCTCGGGACTCATGTAGTTCACCGTTCCGACGACCATGCCGGGGTCCGTCATCGTCATCGTGCCCGTCACGTCGCTGCCGTCCGCAGACTGGTGCTTCGCCAGGCCGAAGTCCAGAATCCTGATCCGTCCGTCCCGGGTGAGCAGAATGTTGTCCGGCTTCAAATCGCGATGAACAATACCGGCAGAGTGGGCGGCGGAAAGTCCATCGGCAATCTGCAGAGCGAGATCGAGCAGCCTGCGAATGTCATCGGTGGGCTTCAGTGGAGCGCCATCGACGAACTCCATGACGAGGTAATCGGGGCCGACGTCGTACAGCGCGCAGATGTGAGCGTGATTGAGCGCCGCTATGGCGCGAGCTTCGCGTTCAAGCCGTTCGCTAAAGCGGGTGGCGGAAACCTTGATGGCCACGAAGCGGTCGAGGCGAGTGTCGCGGGCGCGATAGACCTCGCCCATGCCGCCGGCTCCTATGGGCGAGAGGATTTCGTATGGTCCGAGTTTTGTGCCTGGAGAGAGCGGCATTCGCTTGATTCAGTTCAGTGTAGCCGATCAGAAGGCGGTCAAGTCCTGTGTTACGGCGCATCAGGAAGTGATCCCACTTTGACGCCCCAAAGACGGCCCACGTGGGCCGGAAGGCCGCTTGGGGGAAGTTCGCTTGGCCACGTCGGCCCGGGGCATGGCGTGCGTGGCGCCCAGAGCGGCGCTACGACGTTGGAGCGTTATTTCGTGTTATCGGCAGCGATTTCCGGTCCAACTCACCGCCAAGAGTCAGCCGTCGACCGTGCCCATGGCTTCATAACTGTGGAGTTCACGGCCACGTCACCCAGCAAACGTGCAGGAGCCGCTCGCCTCACCACGCGCTCGCAAACAGGATGGTGAGTTTTCCGCAAGGGGCCTGAAAGTTGGCGCGCAGAGGTGGTAGGGTCGTTCTTTCGCCGGCAAGGTCGGCGGGAGGCATTCAAATGCCTGTGGCCGAAGTCCCGCACTCCAAGCATCCGCAGATCCTCCTTTCTCAGACACGCGGGCTGTTCGCTCTTGGGAACGCGAGTATCGCGAGGGAACACTGCCACCCGCGCGGCAAAACTGATTCAGTCGCAATTAGCCTGATTTACAACGACTTACGAATAGGCTGGAAACGGCAACCGACATGCGAGTTGCAAAGGTGCTTTGGGGGCCGTCCGACCGGAAAGCGCGGCAACCACGACGGCGGTTTTCTCCGTTCTGCCTTGCCGGGCAGCCCGCCGGTCATGATCGAATGTGGCCGGCGTGACCACGAACGCCGGACCCCGAACACATCCTCCCGCCAGGTGAGGGGGCCATGCTGCCGGCTGTGAGCCGGTTAGACCGCGGGCCGAATCCGCTGAAGGAGGCAGAATGACAACCAGTGCCGTCGACAAGTCAGAACGTAAGCGGGAAGGACGCCCGTACCCGATGCAGTGGGTAGCCATATTTCTGGGCGACATTCGGGTAGCGGTCCGCTCCCTCCGGCGAACTCCC
>CAYVPZ010000472.1:0-3935 GCA_964453955.1 uncultured Solibacteraceae bacterium
TGGCCGCCGTCGCCGCGCTGTTCGTGGCCGCGGCGATCCTGGCAAAGCGCTTCGAACCCATGGTGCGCGATCAGGCCGTCCTCTACCTGCGGGATCGCTTCCAATGCGATGTGCAACTGGCCTCCCTGCACGTCCATCTGCCGAAGATGACCGCGCTGGGCCTGCTGCTGAAGCGGGAACGCGGCGCCAAGCTGAATGTGGATGGCACCGGGCTGACCATGCGCCTGCGGGGCCGGGAGGACCTGCCGCCGCTGTTCTCCATGCACAAGTTCCGCTTCGAACTGGATCTGCAAACGTTGCGGGAGGACCGCAGGACGGTGGACAGCGTCTCGATTGACGGGCTCGAAGTCAACGTCCCGCCGAAACAGGACCGGCCCGTCACCGTCGCGGCGCAGTCGGGCAGCGGCTCCACGCCCGGGGCCGGGCCGGGCGTGCTCATCAAGGATGTGCGCATCACCAACGCGGTGCTGGTGCTGGTTCCGCGCGACAAGACCAGGAAGCCGCTGGGATTCCAGATTGCCAGTGTGCGGCTGGCCTCGGTAGGCGCCGGCCAGCCGTTGAATTACGATGCGGTGGTGACCATTCCCAAACCGTCGGGTCAGGTGCACAGCCAGGGCGTGTTTGGGCCGTGGGACGCGAGCGACCCCGGCACGACGCCGCTCAACGGCAGCTACACATTCAGCAAAGCCGACCTCGGCGTGTTCAACGGCATTGCCGGGATCCTGTCCTCGACGGGCCGCTTCGATGGCAGCCTGGCCGCGGTTCACGCCACCGGAGACGCCACGGTTCCGGACTTCCGTCTGAAGATGACCGGCAACCGCGTGCCGCTGTGGGCGCACTTCGACGCGCTGGTGGATGGCACCAACGGCAACACGGTTCTCCAGCCGGTGCAGGCGAAGCTGGGGAGCACCGCGTCCACCACCACCGGCGCGGTGATCCGGCATGAACAGCAGACCCGCCGCAGCATCGACCTGCAGCTTTCCATGCCCGGCGGCGACATGCGCGATCTGCTTCGGCTGACCACCAAACAGCCGCCGTTCCTGGAGGGCCGGCTGAATCTGAAAAGCGCCATCTCCATTCCGCCGCTGTCGGGAAAGGTGAAAGAAAAGCTGGTGCTGGACGGCACGTTCCAGGTGAGCGACGCGCGTTTTCTCAAATCGCACATTCAGCAACAGCTCGACCAGCTCAGCCGCCACGCACAGGGCCAGCCGGGGAACCAGGAGATCGACCAGGTGGTCTCCAACATGGGCGGCTCGTTCCATCTGGAGAACCAGGTGATGACCTTCCGCAAACTCTCGTTTGGCGTGCCCGGCGCGGCCGTGGATTTGGCCGGCGTCTATGACATGGGCAGGGACACGCTCGATTTTCACGGCACGGTGAAGCTGGTGGCGAAGATCTCCCAGATGGTCACCGGCTGGAAACACTGGGCCCTGAAACCGGTGGATCCGTTTTTCGAAAAGAACGGCGCGGGCACGTTTCTGCACATCCGCGTGGACGGCTCCGCGAAGCAGCCGAAATTCAGCATCGAGTTCCAGCACTGATTCAGAAATCGACGGCGGTTCTTCCGCAGCCCCGCGGAGTGTAAACCGCCACCTCCACGCGCGTGGGCGGCCTGGCCGGCCGAATTCGATAGCTCACCGCATAGCGATTCAGCAGACCCTGGTAGGCGGTGAGCAGCAGGTAGGCGATCCCTTCCACCGGCGTCACGGAGAAGGCGCCTCCGGTTTCGAGGCAAAGCTGACGCAGGTCAGTGTAATTGCCTTCGGGCCCGACGGCGATCCCGTTCACCGCGATCCGGCCCGCGCGGGCCGTCTGCAGTATCCCGGCGAGGGCCTCGGCGGGGATTGGCGGCGCCGCGTCCAGCGAGAAGAAGAGGTGACGTGGCAGGTTGACGCGCGCGAGTGCGTCCATCACCGCCATCAGGGAGGCGGCGAAGTCCCGGGCAACCTGCTGCGCGGGGCCGGCGCCGGCAAGGAACTTGTGGATGATGGGCGCGTCCGCAAGCAAGCCGCTATTATTCCGCATGTGTTCCGCAACCACCGCATCCACCGGCGTGATCGGGCGCCGTTGGTCGTGAACAGCGGACCCATGCTGGACCACGCTCCACAAATCGACTTCGCGTTTGACGTCCAGACAAGCATTCAGTCCGCTTTCGACGGCCAGCCGGAAAGGGTTTGCCGCGTCGTGGATTTTGGGAATCGCGAAGCCGATGGACAGCCGTCCCGGAGCTGGGATGGGGGTGCATTCGTAGTCGGCGATCAGAATAGATCCTTCCTGAATCACCACACTCGTAGCCGGCAGCGGGCTGGTCTCGCGGCGCGATTCGAGCAGGACCGACATCTCGAACGCCCGCGAGCAATCGGGGAGAACGCGTCCGCGTCCCGTGCGCACGGCCAGGGAGCCAGCCTGCTGCATGGCCGCCAGATTCTGCCGGATGCGCGCGAGAGAGCGGAGAACGACGGCGCCGCCTTTGCCGAGGTCCTTGCGGAAGGCCGTGGCGAGCCAGGGAAGGAACCGCGGATCGCCCGTTTCGCCCATGGCCCAGCGTGCCGACGCGCGGAACGGCTCGGAGGCGCGCCGGGCCATGGCGAACAGCCGCGGGATGCTGCTCTGATCCCCCAGACGGTAGAGCCCAACCAGGGCGTTGGCGGCAACGCGGTTATTGGGCGATTGCGCCGCCGTTTCGAGAAGCGGGCGCAACTCGGCGGCGGGCAGATCCCAGGCCGATTCGACGGCGTTCGCCTGGACGCGCGGATCGGGATCGTGAAGAAGCTTTTCCATGCCGGCGCCGCTCCCGATAATCCGGCCGATGATGAGCGCGGCTTTGGAGCGGACGCGAGCGTCGCGATGGGCCAGCAGAACCGATTGGAACGGCGCCACGCGCCGGCCGGAGCCGAGTTCCGACAACAGCTCCAGCAGGCGAAAAAGGTACAGCGGCCGCGCGCCCAGCTTCTCGATTTCCTGCGCCAGCCGGTGGCCCAGTTGCGCATCGACACCGCCGCCCTTCACCGCCGCCCGCGCGATGTCCACGGCTTCGGCTAAGGTGGATCGGCTGGGGTCCGCCAGGGATTCCACCGACACATGACGGCGGTCTTGTACAGGTGTCACGATATGCGTTCTACGGCGCGTTAAGTAAATCGGACGAAAGCTCCGGAAACTTGAATCTCGGCGTGCGCTCCGGCGCTGTCGCAGGCCAAAGGCCTGCTCTACAAAGGCCTGCCATTTCCTCTGCCGTTGTAGAGCAGGCGTTATCGCCTGCGTTCGGCCCTCGTTACGACTTCTGCCACGGGCTGCACCGTCGCCCTTTGCGCTTTTCCGGAACTCCGGTGAGTGATTTGCGTCTAACCTGGCAGAGGGGGTGGGCGATGAGCAACACGAAACAACGGTTGGAGCTTTGCGAAGCGATTGTGGCTTTGATCGAGCGGAAGCGCGAGGAGACCGGCGACCAGTCGCTGGGCGAGGCGATCGAGCGTGTTGTAGTCGACAGCCAGTTCGAGGATCTGGAAGGCGAGATTCTCGAGAACCCCGGCGCCATCGAGCCCTGGTTGATCCGGCGGCGGCGCGGCGAAGTTTAGACGGGCGATTTCCTGCGCGCGTGCCACTGGACACGTGACCCGGCCGAAGCGTGGTAAACTCGGACCCTTGTCGTCCTGGACGCGCGTGGCCACGGCGATGTCTGAATGTTCCGCCCTTCAGCCCGGCTATGACGGACCGCGATCGCGAACAGCAACTCCTTGAAGCCGAGCATTCCGTCGAGTTGCACAGCTCCGAGCTGAGGAAAGAGCTTCGCCTCGGCGATCTGGTCTTCTCCCAGATGGCCTACATCATTGGGATGCAGTGGATCGGGACCGCGGGCAAGCTGGGCTCCGCGCACATCATGTACTGGATTCCCGCCGTGCTCCTGTTCTATATCCCGTCAGGCATGGTGGTGGTCC
>CAYVPZ010000472.1:3945-4504 GCA_964453955.1 uncultured Solibacteraceae bacterium
CTTGAACCAGGAGATGCCCCTTGAAGGCGGCCTCTATCAATGGGCCAAGCTGCGTTTTGGCGATCTGGCCGGGTTTCTGACGGCTTTGAATATCTGGGCCACGCTGGTGCTGATTCTGGCTTCGGCGGTTTCGCAGATCACCGACAACCTGGCGTACGCGGCGGGGCCGTCCGGAGCCTGGATGGTCGAAAACAAACTGATCACCTCGGCGGTGGGCGCGGCCCTGATGGGAGGCCTGATGCTGGTGGCAATGCGGGGCCTGGCGATGGCGAAGTGGTTTCACAACGCCGGGGGTTTCGTTGTGCTGGTCGGCCTGGCGGGCATGTTATTGTTCGCATTGCCGCGCTGGCTGCATGGCGGGGCGGCAGTTGCTCCGGCGGCCCTGACCTTTCCCGCCGTTTCGCTGCTGAATCTGAACATCCTTGGCAAGATGGGTTTCGGAGCGTTCTGCGGATTCGATGGGTGCGCCATTTTCTCCGGCGAAGTTCGCGATCCGCGGGTGGCGCGAACCATTCGCCGTTCGGTGTGGCTGTCCGCGCCTCTCATCGCGCTGTTCTAT
>CAYVPZ010000473.1:0-4485 GCA_964453955.1 uncultured Solibacteraceae bacterium
ACCCGAGCCGGCGCCAGCGCCTCCTCCCGCCCCGGCCAAACCTGCCGGCGGTTTACTCGACGACATCCTTGCCAGCACAGAAGAACGGTACGGCGCCAGCGCCGAGCCTGCGCCTGCCCGCAGCGATTGGGATGAGGCGCTGCATCGCATCGCCACCAGCCACGCACAGCCGAAGCCGACCCCGCAACAGGAACGCCGCGCCGCCGACGCGCAGAAGGCGTCCAGCCTGGTGATGCGCGCCATCCTCCAGGCCCCGCAGTTCCGGAGCGTGGAGGGCGCGTGGCGGGGCCTCGACCTGGTGGTGCGGCGTCTGGAAACGGATTCGGATCTGCGCGTTTTCCTGCTGGATGTCTCAAAGTCGCAACTGGCCGCGCGGCTTGCGAAGGCCGGCGATGACGAGTGGAGCGTGGTGCTGGCCAACTTCACGTTCGGGCCAGGCGAGGCCGACGTATCTCTTCTCCGCAGCCTCGCTCACGCAGCCGCCGCGGTGCACGTCCCGGTGATCGCCGGCGGAGATCCGCTGCTGCTCGGCTGTGAGAACGCGGGGGACCTGTCCGATCCGGCGGACTGGCGAGACCTGCCCGAGGGCGTGCGGAACGCCTGGACCGCGCTGCGGCGAAGCACTGATGCGGCGTGGATCGGCCTCGCGCTGCCGCGCGTGTTGCTGCGTCTGCCCTATGGCGCCGATTCGTCTCCCTGCGAGGAGTTCCCGTTCGAGGAGATGGGAGACCGCGTTGCCAGCGAGGATCTGGCGTGGGGGAACCCGATTTTCGCCTGTGCCGCGCTGCTGGGCCAGTCGTGGATGGACTTCGGGGAAGCCGACGCGGTGCACGACCTGGACGGCATGCTCTCCTACTCCTGGCGCGAAGGCGGCGAAGCGCGTTTTCAGCCCGTTGGCGAAGCGCTGCTCACCGACCGCGTGGTGGAAGCGATTCTGGACCGCGGTCTGATTCCGCTGATGTCCTCGAAGTACGGGAACGAGATCAGGGTTCCGCGGTTTCAGTCGGTGGCGGATCCCCCGGTTCCGCTGGAATTTCCGGGTGAATAAACGCGGCTTGCGCGGCGTGTCCCAGCGTGGTGATGCGGGGCTGGTGGCGGACCGGGAATTTCACCGAATTCGCGATGAAGCAGAGGCGATGCGCTTCCTCGTGCAGTGACGCCGCCTTGCCCGCGTCGGAGCCGGCGGAAATGGCGACCGCGGGGCGAAGCGTGACCTCGGTGAAAAAGCCGCCGCCGTCGGCGGTCTGCTCCATCAGGCCGAAAGCGTCGTCGGCGTAGTGGACCACCACCACGCTGTTCACCGCGCACAAGTGCAGGTACGCGAGCATGTGGCAGGCGGAGAGGCTGGCCACCAGCAGATCCTCCGGGTTGTAGCGCGCCGGATCGCCCCGAAACGCCGAATCGGATGACGCGAGCACGACGGGTTTTCCGGGCGCGGAGATTTCATGGTCGCGGAGGTAGCTGCGATAGCCGCTGGTTCCCTGCCCCTGGTTGCCGGTCCACGCTACGTGGACTTCGTAACGGTGTTGCTTCATCTACACCGCGTCCAGATCAGGGTTGTCGCCGGCATCTTCGCCACCGCCGAGGGAGCTGTCGCCGTCGCCAGCGCCGCCGCCCGACCCGCCGCCGGAGCCCGCAGACGAAGCCGAGGATGGATCGTCGGGTGGAGGAGCGGTGCCGCCCGGACCGCCGAAATCTCCCATGTCGCTCAGTTGCGGCACCTTGCCCAGATCGGGGTCCGGGAAGCCCGGATTATCGGGATTGGCGGGCTCGGCGGGCGTGGATGCGCCGCCGCTGTTGATGAGCACCATAGTGCCGGTGATGCCGATGCTGGCCGGGTTCAGGTCGATGGACGAGCCGCCGCAGCTCAGGCAGAGATCCATATCGGCTTCGATGAAAATGTTGCTGGCCTTGATGTGGAGGTCCCCCATTACGGTGAGGTGAACGTCGCCGGTGATCTGCGTCTGCTCGTCGCCGGTCACGGTGGAGTTCGAATCGCCCTGCACGACGCGGGTCCAGTCGCCCTGCACCTGTACTTTCTTGTCGCCGCCGATCACCAGTTGATAATCGCCCTGCACCTTGATGGAAATGTCGCCGTCGACGCCCTCGTTGTGATCGCCCTTGACGTGCTGCTTTTTGTCGTTCTGGACGTCTTCCACCTGATCGTGCTTGACGCGCAGATAGCGGTCGTGCCGGATCTCCTCCAGTTCGTCGTTCTTCACCAGTTTGGCCTTGTTGTACTCGGCCTGGACGGAGAACAGCTCGGTTCCCTTGGTGTCGTCGAAGTGGATTTCGTTGTAGTTGTCGTGCCCGCCCTGTCTGGTGCTGCGCGAGCGGATGCCGCTGTGGTTCTTTTTGTCTGGCAGCTTGTAAGGCGGCATGTTGTCGCCGTTGTAGACGCGGCCGATGATCATGGGCCGGTCGGGGTCGCCTTCCATGAAGTCGACGATCACTTCCTGCCCGATGCGCGGAATCCACATGTAGCCCCAGTTGGCCCCGGCCCACGGCTGCGAAACGCGAATCCAGATGGAGCTGTTGGACTCGTCGGAGCTGCGATCCCAGTGGAACTTCACCTTCACGCGGCCAAACTCGTCGGTGTAAATCTCCTCGCCAGGGGGGCCCACCACGACAGCGGTCTGCGCGCCGGCCATATTCGAAACCGTGGTCTTGCGCTCGGGGCGGTAGGGGACCGAATACGGTATGGCGGTGAAGCTGTTGGAATACGCGCCCTCGCCTTTGTCCGTGTCGCCGATGAAAGTGGCCTCCTGACCGCTGAGGGAAACCGAAGTAAGAAGCCAGGTGATGTTCTGATCGCGCCGCTCGTGGTTGTAAAGATCGAACCGAAAACCGGCATACATAGAGCGGCAATTGCTCTTCGCGGTGACGATGGCGTGCGGCGTTTCCTCCTCTTCGATGCGCATTTTGGTCCATTCGTCGCCGTCGGCCTGGATTTCGTAGGAGCCCGGATAGTCGTAGACTTCGTACTTCGCGTTGCCGCCCTGCTGGATGCGCGAAGGAGCCTCGGCCTGCAACTTTCGCGTGGGGAACATGAAGTTGTAATCGCGCTGGGTGTACTTGCCGGGCTTGAACTCGTTGTGGAACTTCCACTCGGTGACGCTGTCCTCCGGGCTCTTGTATCCGCGGCCGAAGGAACGCTCGAACTTCATGCGCGACTGGTAGGGGCAGGGCTTGTGCGCGGAAGGGGTATCGGCCATTACCAGTACGTGGCGATCCTGCTCGTGGCGGAAAAAGAATAAGATACCCTCTATTTCCATCAATCTCTTTACGAAATCGCAGGCATTCTCGCGATATTGCGTACAATAGGCCCACGGCGTGCGCTTCAGGATGGTCTGGTCTTCCCAATCCTGGCCGCTCTGGAAGCCGTACTTTTGAAAGGTTTCCTTGATGACCGCCAGCGCCTCCATGTCCTGGTGGATGTTGCAGTCCCAGGCCTGGGTGAGCAGCCAGAGCCAGGGCACCACCTCGGCCTTGTAGCAGGCCAGGCGCCCTTCGTCCGAATAGAGGGAGAATTTACTGACAATTCCGTTTATATAGTGGAAAGTCGTGTTGTCCGACTGGCGGATGCCCACAGTGACCGGCTTGCCCACCAACTGATCGAAATCGATGTCGAAGTTGTCGGAGACCAGGTCGAGGTCGTAGTGGAACAGCTCGGAGATATACTCCTTGCCGCTGATCCGTTTCACCAGCAGCACGTCCTCGCCCAGAGGCGTGTCCAGGTGAAAGAGGCGATCGGTTTGTTGCAGCAGCGATGACGACATAATCAGGTATAGACGAAGCCGCCGGGGGCCATCACGCTCACGCGCACGTCCGCGGCGGGCTCTCCGGCGGCCAGGCGGCCCAGCATTTGCCGGGAGATCTCCGGGAGCAGCGTATTGGTCAAAATGCTGTCGATATTGCGGGCACCGCTTTCGATTTCGGTGCAGCGCCTGGCGATTTCGCCGAGCACCGCTTCATCCCACACGAGGTGCACCTTGTGGTTTTCGAGGATGCGGCGGCGAATGCGCTCCAGCTTGAGCACGATAATCTGCCGCAAAATCTCGTCGCGCACGGGGAAATACGGAACAATCACCATGCGCCCGAGAAAAGCCGGCTTGAAAATCTTGTCCAGCTCCGGCTTGAGGGCCTTCACCAGGCCTTCCGGACCGGGCATGGTTTCCGGATCGCCGGTCAGCTTCATCAAAGTGTCGGTGCCGGCGTTGGACGTCAGGATCAGGATGGTGTTTTTGAAGTCGATTTCGCGGCCTTCGCCGTCCTCCATCATGCCCTTGTCGAACACCTGGTAGAACAGCTCGAGC
The DNA here is from genome assembly GCA_964453955.1 of uncultured Solibacteraceae bacterium. Classification (GTDB taxonomy): domain Bacteria; phylum Acidobacteriota; class Terriglobia; order Bryobacterales; family Bryobacteraceae; genus CAWACP01. Next base: position 4,317 of record CAYVPZ010000473.1, read on the forward strand.
ACGTCGGGATGGGCCTTCTCCACCTCATCCAAAAGCACCACCGAGTAGGGCCTGCGGCGCACCGCTTCGGTGAGCACGCCGCCCTCGCCGTAGCCGACGTAGCCGGGAGGCGAGCCCTTCAGCGTGGACACCGTGTGCGCCTCCTGGAACTCCGACATGTTGATGGTGA
>CAYVPZ010000474.1:0-1176 GCA_964453955.1 uncultured Solibacteraceae bacterium
GCTTCACGTAATCGTTCTTCACGTGCTCCAGCGCCTTCCGCCAGTCGTCGCCGTAGCCCATGTCTCTGGCAGCGGCGATCATCTCCGCCCGGCACCAGGCAAACTCCGTACGGGCGATGGCAATCAGCTCCTCGGGCGAATACGGAATCAGTTCGGCGGCCAGCGCATCCTGCAGAACTTCCCGGCCAACCGGGTCGCCCACAATCGTGTCCTTGTCGGACGCGCTGATGCCTGCTATCTTCTCGCGCAGCAGCGTGGCATAGGCGGCCAGCGCAGTGTCGGCGCGCTTCCACGGCTCGTCCACCCACCAGGTGAACGAGGGGTCGTAACCGTTATAGAAGGAGAACCAGCGCTTCAGGGTTTTCCGCAGGGATTCCGTGGTGCGCGCGGCGCGCATGGCGGTGGTGGCGGGCGCCTTCAACCGGCCCGCGTTCACCTCCACCGTGAGCTTCGCGATCTGATCGGCAATCTCGGTGACCTTTGCCGCCGCATCCGCGCCGTCGATGAACGCAAATCGGCGCAGGTCGTCGTCGAGGCCCAGGATGGAGCCCTCGAACGGCACCAGACTGGCCATTTCCGCCTGACGCTTCATGGTTGCCGCGCGCCGATGCAGATCCTGTCCCAGCGTGTTGCGAAGCAGCAGATAGTCGACGCGTCCATCGACATCCAGCGTGTCGAAAGGAACCTGCTCCAGAAGGTGCAGCCACGTTTTGTCGAACTCGTCCAGCGCGTCCATCCGTTCACTCGACAATCCGGCGTCGTAATAGCGATCGAGCGTGGCGCGATCGGCGTTATAGCGCATCAGTGCCGCGGTCATGTCAAATCCGCCATCGGGCCGCAGCCAGCCTTCCGCGCGCGCGTCATAGTGGAAGGCCGGGCCGGTGGCCGCCTGCGAAAGCAGGGGCACGGCCAACAGAAACGCGAATAAATGATTTATAATTTGATTTGCTACCACTGTCAACCTCCACCGGACAGCAGATCCATCCTACGATGGAGGCGCTGTCGCGCAAGCTCGGCGCCAAAACGGGGCTCTCGAGCGAGATCGCCAGCACCATTCGCAATCTGATTCTGGGCGGCGAGCTCAAGCCTGGCGACCGGATCGTCGAATCGCGGGTGGCGCGGCAGCTCGGCGTCGGCCAGCCCACCGTCCGCGAGGCGCTGGTGGAGCTGGAGCAC
>CAYVPZ010000474.1:1186-4477 GCA_964453955.1 uncultured Solibacteraceae bacterium
CAGGGCCTGGTGTCGCGAAAAGCGAACCGCGGGTGCTTCGTCACCGCCTTCACGCGCGCGGAAATCGCCGATATTTTGCGCATTCGCGGCGAACTGGAAACGCTGGCCGTCGAACTGGCCATCGAAAACGCGCCGGACGAAGTGGCTCGCGGGTTGCTGGATATCGCGCGCGGAATGGTGGACATCGCGGAATCCGGAGACGCGAAACTGTTCCACAGCCGCGATCAGGTCTTCCACGAAGCCCTCTGGAGCGCCACCGGCAACAGCTTTCTCCCGCGAGTGCTGGAACAGGTGATGATGCCACTGCTGGCGTTTCTGTTCATTCGCAACGTGCGCGATTCCGGCCGGATCAACCTGGTGCAGTCCGCCGCGGCGCACGTCGGCATCGCCGAAAGCATACTGATGCGCGATAAGGCCAACGCACGCCTGGTCGCCCAGACCGCGTTCGGGATGTTCTCCGAGCAGCACCTGAACGTCATGGACAACTGCGGCGGTTGACGGCGCAGGCGAAAACGCCTGCTCCACAACGGCAGACGAATAGTTTGCAGCCCTTGTGGAGCAGGCCTTTGGCCTGCGGTTTCGCGTCAGCACGCCGTCTGCTCCGTTCGCGCGATAATCTCATCCTGCAGCTCATCCGTCAAATCGCAGAAATAGTCGCTGTAGCCGGCCACGCGGACAATCAGATCGCGGTGCTTCTCGGGGTTCGCTTTGGCCTCGCGCAGCGTTTTCTCCGTCACCACGTTGAACTGAATATGATGGCCTTTCATCCGGAACCAGGCCCGCACCAGGTGCAGCAGATTCTCGATTCCCTGCTCGCCCTCCAGAATCTGCGGCGTGAATTTCTGATTCAGCAGCGTGCCTCCGGTGCGTGTGTGCTCCATTTTGGAAGCGGACTTCAGCACGGCGGTGGGACCCAGCCGGTCCGCGCCCTGCACCGGCGAAATGCCGTCTGAGAGCGCCTCGCCCGCCTTCCGCCCGTCCGGCGTGGCTCCCGTAACCGAGCCGAAGTAGACATGACAAGTGGTGGACAGCCAGTTGGCGTGGCAGGTTCCGCCCTTGGTGTTCGGCCGGCCGTCGATTTCGTCATGGAAAGCCCCGGTAACCTGCCTCAGGATGGCGTCCGCCCGTTCGTCGTCGTTGCCATATTTTGGCGTCCTGTTCCACAGCAGCAGGCGCGTTCGCTCATGCCCCGCGAAGTCGGCGTCGAGCGCGTCCAGCAGCCCGGCCATGGACAGATCCCCATTCTCGAATACGTGATGGCGGATGGCCGACAGGCTGTCCGTGCAGGTGCCCGGCGCCACGCCTTGAATATAAGTGGTGTTGTATCGTGGGCCGCCGTCGTTATAGTCCCGGCCCTTCTCGATGCAGCCCTCCACCAGCACCGACAGGAACGGCGCGGGCATGTGCTGCGCATAGAGACGCTCGATGACGTTGTTGCCCCGCACCTTGATTTCGATGAAGTGGCGCAACTGCCGGCGGAACGCGTCGAACACTTCGTCGTAGCTCGCGAAGAGCCGCGCATCGCCGGTCGCAACGCCGATCCTCTTCCCGGTGCGCGGGTCCACGCCATTGTGCAACGCGATTTCGAGCACTTTCGGCAGGTTGAAGTAGCCGGTCAGAATCCAGGCCTCCCGGCCGAAGGCGCCCGCTTCCACGCAGCCCGAGGTGCCGCCCCTGCGCGCGTCCTCAATGGATTTGCCCTGCCGCACCAGTTCCTCCACCACCACATCCGCGTTGAAGATGGAGGGCTGTCCCCAACCCTTGCGCACGATCTCCAGACCGCGCTTCAGGAAACAGTCGGGATTTTTCGCGCTGACCTGCAGATTCGACGACGGCTGCAGCAGGCGCATCTCGTCGATGACGTCGAGAATCAGCCAGGTGACGTCGTTGACGGCCGACTCCCCTTCGGCGGTGAGTCCGCCGTTGTTGATGTTGGCGAAATCGGTGTAGGTGGCGCTCTCCGCCGCGGTGACGCCCACCTTGGGCGGGGCGGGCTGGTTGTTGAACTTCACCCACAGGCACTCGAGGAACTCCCGGGCCTGCTCCCTGGTCAGCGTGCCGCCCACCACGTCGTCCGCGTAGAACGGATAGAGGTGCTGGTCGAAGCGGCCGGGGCAGAAAGAGTCCCAGCCATTCAACTCCAGAATCACCGACAGGTGCACGAACCAATAGGACTGCAGCGCTTCCCGGAAACTGCGCGGCGCGTGAGCGGGAACGTGGCGGCAAACCTTGGCGATCTCCTCGAGTTCCGCGCGCCGGAGCGGATTCGGCTCCACGGCGGCCAGCTCTTCCGCTTTCTCCGCATGGCGCTCGGCAAAGCGAATCACCGCGCCGATGGCGATGGCCATCGCCTCCAGCTCCTGCTGCCTGTCCCAGGCGCGAGGATCGTTGAAGAAGTCCAGCGCGGCGATGGCGCGCTCCACATCCCCTTTGAGGTCCAGCAGGCCCCGCCGATAAATGATGTCGCCGAGCACCGTGTGGCCCGGCGCGCGCTGTTCCATGAACTCGGTGAAAACCCCGGCCTGGTACGCGTCCTTCCACGCGGGCTCCATGGCCAGGAAGATCCGTTCGCGCATGCTGCGGCCGGCCCAGAACGGAATCACTTCCTCGCGCTGAATGCGCAGCGCTTCGTCGCTCACGTCGTAAGGAATCTTCGGGCGGGTGCGCAGGATTTCGAAATCCTCCACCGTGTGGCAGCACAGCTCGGGATACGTGGGCGTGCCTTTCGGCGCCGGCCCGCGTTCGCCCACGATGAGTTCGTCCGGCCCGATGTAGATGGTCCGGCGCTCCATCAGATAGCGCAACGCCTGGGCTCGCAGCACGGGGGTGGAAGCCGCCGGGGCATGGCGGTGGAACTCCGTGAGCAGCTTCGCTCGTTCCAGAGAAAGCCAGGGCCTGGTATCCAGGCTCGCCTTGCGCAGCTTGGCGACTCGTTCAGTCACGACACTCCTCGGATGTGGGGCCGGCTCTCAGCCTGCGGCGGCCTCTCAGGCCGCTCGCGGCTCTGTCTGTACGGCGGGGCTGGGAGCCCCGCGCAGGCCGAGGGCCTGCCCCACCGTGTCCCTGTCATGCTCACGTCACGACGCTCCTCGGATGCTCACCCGCAATCCTCCGCGCCGCAGCGCGCCGGCCACCTCCTCGACACGCTCCGCCGGCGGCGCGGTGAATTCGCCGCTGGGGCCGTTGAGTCCCAGCCGTTTGTATTTCTCGCCGCCGATGCTGTGCCAGGGCAACAGGTCCACATCGCGCAGTCCGAGGCGGCGCAGAAAGCCGGTCATGGCGGCGAGCTCT